>NYYH01000077.1 GCA_002686705.1 Bacteroidota bacterium | reverse complement strand
TCTCCAGGAAAAATAACGGCGGCCAGGCCTCCTGATAGAGATATAGAGCAATTAGAATTTGGCTTCACTTAAAAAATGGGGTAACTTCAAGAAAATAGTTGGATATCTTTTTAATCCTCCTATCTTACTCACTACGTAAGCTCAAAATTAATTAAATGAAAACAATAATCGCCCTTATCTTAGCATTAATTATCTCTGTGTCTGCTTTCTCCCAAGTATCCGAATCAGGTGATTTAAATAAAAAATTCTATATCAGAGGAGGTCTGTCTTACCCAACTTGGACATATTACGGATATAAAAATGCAAACGCATTAAAAGATTCATTAGGAGCGGAATCCAGGATTGGTGGTATTTTTGAAATTGGTGCAATATTTATGCTAAATGGAATCAATGTTGGAGATAACATGAGATTTGGTATAAACGTTGATTTCGTCTCTTTTAAAACTCAGATATTTAATTTGTCGGGAAGTAAAAACCTTTACAACTTTTTTGTAGGATCAAAAATTGGACCTTCTTTTACATATGCCCCTACTAAAGCACTTGCCTTTGATGTATTTGTAAAGTTAAACCCAGTATGGGTAGGTGCAACTTATTTAAACCATCAGGATTTTGATAATGGGCTTGATGTATATTATGGTTATGCCCAGCTTATGTATTCTGTTGGGATAAATGTAGATTTAGCTGTTATGTATCTGGGATTTGAATATGATTTTGGTGGGTTAAAATTGAAAAACAATGATGGCATGTACTTTGACCCATTGAGACCTGACTTGGAATCCTGGGAAGATCCTTTGAATCCTGAAATAAACCCTCAAATGAACGCTACTAAAGTCCCAATGCACGGTTTTAACGTAACTTTTGGATTCAATTTTTAACCGTTAAACTATACCTTGAAAACCAATTCAGGTTTATATTAAATAATATCTATTTCATCTTTATCATTATCAATATTCGTATTTTTACATCTTAAAAATATTGATGTAATATGACCCTCGAAGATCAATTAAATTCTGTTGTTACACAATCGGTACAAGTATCGCCGATTATGAAAATAATTAAAGTTAAACCCGAAGGATGGAAATTTCCGGAATTTGAGGCCGGTCAATTTGTTGCACTTGGTTTACCTCCTTATGCATCTCGTTGTGCCGAAGCTACCGACGAATTTGAACCACCAAAATCCGACAAACTAATTAGACGTGCTTATTCAATTGCGTCTTCATCAACTGAAGATTCAATAGAGTTTTATATAACTTTAGTTAATTCCGGGCAATTAACACCTAGAATTTTTGAGTTGTACATTGGTGATAAGATATGGTTGGGTAAAAAAGCTGTGGGTATGTTTACTCTTGATCAAATAGATAATGACAAAAACGTAATATTAATAGCCACCGGTACAGGAGTGGCTCCTTATATGAGCATGTTGCGTTCGAATGCTTTGAAACGAACTGGTAAGATATTGGTCATTCATGGTGCAGCTAATAGTTGGGACCTTGGCTATTCGTCAGAATTAAAATTACTAGCAAGCATATTTAACAGTTTTCATTATCATCCAACAATCACTGAACCCAATAAAGAACCAGTGGGATGGAATGGAGACACACGTTTTATTGATGAAATATGGAAATCGGGCATAGCTGAAAATACTCTAGGTGTTAAACCCACACCAAAAAATACCGAAGTGTTCTTGTGCGGTAATCCGAAAATGGTAGAAGGAATGAAAGAGTTGCTTTATAAAGACGGATTTAAAGACCATAAAAAGAAAAGCCCAGGAGAAATACATGCTGAGGAATTTTGATTACCAATTAACTTATTCTTATTTAGCTTAGACAGCACAATTCCTTTCTACAACACAATATGGATAACAATGAAATAATTTGCAACTGCATGCAAATAACAAAAGGAGAGATAGTTGCAGCTATCAAATCTGGTGGTTTATTAACTATCGATGAAGTTGGAGATGAAACAGAAGCAGGGACTGTTTGTGGTAGCTGTCATGATGATATTGAAGAAATACTTAAAGAAGTTAATGGATAGAATATTTGAATATTGCGTATTAATATACTTCAGAGATAATTACACAATAATTTAACCTGAAACCCACTTTGCCGAACCAAACCTTCCTTTCCCTACCTTTGTCAGCATGATCTACCCTGCTAGCTATGAGCAAAAAATTGGTTTCAGACAGATAAAGAAACATATTAGTCAGTTATGTATAAGTACAATTGGACAACATTTTGTTGAGAAGATTCATTTTTCATCCAATATTGTAGCAATTAAAAAATTACTGGATCAATCCAGTGAGTTTGTGGATTTACTTGCAATTGGCAAGGCATTCCCAACAAATGATTTTATAGATTTACGGGAGGATATTCAACAATTAAAAACCCCTGGAAGCTTTATTGAGCAGGAAGTACTTTTTAACTTAGTTGCATCGCTATTTACACTACAAGAAATACTTAACTACTTTAATGAAACGGATAAAGAAGCATTCCCTGAATTAAAGAAACTTGTTGATCTGGTTTATTTGCCAGAAGAATTGCTACATGAAGCGCAAAAAATAATTGACAAGAAAGGTGAAATAAGAGATAGCGCATCTGACAAATTGAAAACAATAAGACAAAGTATTACCAGTAAACAACGGAAAGCATTTAGAGAAACAAAGAAGGCTTTTGAGAAGGCAAAAAAATCGGGATGGATACCCGACAATACAGAGATAACAATTCGCAACGGACGATCTGTAATCCCTTTGAAAGCGGCCAATAAAAGATCAATTGGAGGCATTATCCATGATGAGTCATCAACGGGTCAAACTGTTTTTGTTGAAGCTTCTATGTCATTCGAAATTAACAATGAAATTAAGGAACTGGAAAGTGAAGAACGCAGAGAGATCACAAAAATATTGTTAAGCTTCACTGATAATCTAAGGCCAAACATCTCTGATCTTATTGATGCCTACCGTTTCCTTGGATTAATTGATTTTATTCGTGCAAAAGCATTGTTTTCGATAAAAATAGCAGCAAAACAACCAATTATTACTAACAACAAACCTGTAGGTATTAGGGAAGCATTTCACCCACTATTGTTTCTTTCACATAAGGAACAAAAGAAAACCGTTATTCCACTAGACCTTGAACTTACTGATGAAAACAGGATATTAATAATATCCGGGCCTAATGCAGGTGGCAAATCAATTTGTTTAAAAACTGTTGGAATATTACAGTATATGCTACAGTGCGGGATTCTTGTCAGTGCATCACCAGATAGCGTTTTTCGTTTGTTCGATAATATTTTCATCGATATTGGTGATGAACAATCGATTGAGAATGATTTGAGTACTTATAGCTCGCATCTTCTAAATATGAAATACTTCCTTCGAAATGCTAATAATAGAACTCTCGTCCTAATTGATGAGTTTGGAACCGGTACCGAACCACAATTAGGAGGATCAATTGCTGAAGCCACGCTCGAACAACTTAATAACAGACTTACCTTTGGATTGATTACAACTCACTACACAAACTTAAAGGTAGCTGCAGAAAGAATGAATGGTCTGGTTAACGGGGCAATGTTATTCGATTCGAAAGAAATGCAACCCATGTACAAATTACAAATAGGAAAACCAGGCAGCTCCTTTGCCTTTGAAATTGCCAAAAAAATTGGTTTCCCTGCCAACGTTCTTAATAAGGCGAAAAAGAAAAGCGGTGGCAAGCATGTTCGCTTTGACCAGCAACTTCAGCAAATGGAAATTGACAAAATCAAAATCAGTAAACAACAAGAAAAAGCTAATGCTGCAGATGCCTATCTAAGTCGGATGATTGAAAAATATACTGACTTGATTAATAACCTGGAAAAGTCGAAAAAACAATTGATAAAGGATGCAAATGAAAAAGCATTATTGATAATTGAAGAATCTAATAAAGCTGTTGAAAAAACAATTCGTGACATTAAAGAAGCGGGTGCCGACAAAGTGAAAACCCGTGAAATACGAAAAGAACTTTATACAAAAAAAGATGAGCTAAAAGATGTTCCTAAGCAGGCTTCTGCAATAAAGAAAGCAGTAAATAAAAAAACCAAAGTCAGTTTGGCAAAGCCTGAGGCAATTCAAGAACTGCAAATTAAAGCAAATGATTATGTGAAAATAAGGGATACGGATATCGTTGGTGAAGTAATAAATATAGATGGGAATGTTGCCTTATTGAACGTTAATGATATAAAACTTAAAATTACAGTTTCAAAGCTAGTTAAATCGAAGGCTCCAAAACAAAGACCAGCTAAAAGAAAAGGTCATAGTTTTAATGTAGATGATATTAACAAAAAAGCTGTTAATTTTAAACTGACATTAGACTTACGTGGTAAACGTGCTGATGAAGCGCTTTTAATGTTGAAAAAGTATATTGATGAAGCCATACTGCTTAATATGAGAGAAGTTAGTATACTTCACGGAAAAGGTTACGGAATTTTACGTGATATTATTCGTCAATATTTACAAAATCTCGAAGAAATTAAAAATTTTGGAGATGCACCCATCGAAATGGGGGGAACAGGAATTACGAGAGTTAATTTAAAATAATGAAATGGAAATTATTATCTAATGTCGTTTTCGTAAACTAATTTGAACAGTACTTATAAAAAAAACAATATTCGAGGTAGGGTAAAAGTGTTTTAATGCGGTATTGAAGTGTAAAACACAATTTTAATTAAAACTTATATCATGAAAAAATTAAATTTAATTATCGCATTGCTTATGATCTTTGGGATTGTTTCACTTTCAACCTCATGCAAAAAAGATGAGCAACAAATAGCCGACAACACATCAGCATCAGCTGATGATGCATTTGCAGAAGGAATTTATTCCGATGCCACAAACATTGTTGATGAGGCATACGACAACGGAAGTGGTGGATTAAAATCGGGTAACACATCAAACCTATTCCTTAGCGGATGTGCTACAGTTACCCTTGACACAACAGTTACCCCCCGTGAATTAACTATCGACTTTGGTGAGGAAAACTGTTTGTGCCTAGATGGCAAAAAACGTAGAGGCAAGATCATTGTTACATTTACCGGTAGGTATCGTTGGCCAGGTACAGTAATCACTTATGGTTTCGATAATTACCATGTAAATGACAATCATGTTGACGGAACAAAGATTATTAGAAACATGGGGTTAAACGCAAACAACAAACTGCACTATAATATTGAAGTTGTTGGTGTAATTTATAAGGCTGACAATGGTGGTACTCTTAGTTGGAATTCATCCAGAGTTAGAGAGTGGATACATGGAGCCTTTACCTTTCCTCACTGGGATGATGTTTATCTTATTACAGGTACAGCAGATGGAATTAGGCCAAACGGACAAACTTGGGAACGTGAAATAGTTAGTCCGCTACGTGTTGAACTTAACTGCAAGTGGATTGTTTCAGGAACAATGGAGATTAAACCAGAAGGGCTGCCTCTTAGAATTCTTGATTTCGGGTCAGGTGAATGTGACAATATTGCAACGGTACTTGTTAATGGAATTACGTACACAATTTTTCTACACTAATATAAGTTATTTGATTAGCGAAACTAACTTTGAAGTTGTCTTAAAAGTAGTAGAACCTCTTTTAAGACAACCTCATTTTTTTAATTCTAAAAAGGAAAATATGTAGTGTTCTTACTCTAATCACAAAATCCATTTCATTGACACGGGAGCTTTTTAAAGATATTTTTGACAATCATTTTGATGCTGTACGAAACTACATTTATTATCGATCGGGTGATGGTGACCTTGCCACTGATATTGCTCAAGATACATTCATGAAAATATGGGAAAAGCAATTACATTTTCACGAAAACAAAAATATTAAAGCATTAATCTTTAAAATTGCCAACGATTTGTTTATAAGTACTCATAGAAGGCAAAAAGTGATAATGAACTTTCATTTGAATTTAAAAATAGAAGCAGCTAGACAATCGCCAGAAGATCTTTTGCAGTTTAAAGAACTTAAGAATCAATATGAATCAGCTCTAGTGAGATTGCCCGAAAAACAGAGAGTAGTATTTTTGATGAGCAGAATTGAGAATTTGAAATATCATGAAATTGCAGAATCTATTGGAATTAGCATAAAAGCTATTGAGAAAAGGATGAAATATGCACTTGCATTTTTAAAAATGGAGCTTAATTACTAGTATGGATCACAAAAAAGATCATAATACAAATAATGAGAATTTCTCTGAAAAGGAATTCTTTTCTGTAGTTCAACCCAAGTATAGTAAGACTAAAGAAGATATTTGGAGCGAAATCAATTCAGAAATTGAGTTGAATCAAAACGAAAGCTTAAAATTAAGAACAGGCACTTCATTAAGCACTCGTCTTTTTTATGGTATTGCAGCTAGTATAGTGTTATTACTAGGCACTGTATTGTTGCTTCGATTCTATAGTAATTCAAACTATTGCCCTGATGGAGAGCAGCTTACTGTGAAACTACCAGATGGATCCGCAGTTACTTTAAAATCAAACTCATCTATAACATATTTTCCACTTTGGTGGAATTTCTCCAGGAAAGTAAACTTAACAGGTGAAGCATTCTTTGATGTTGAGAAAGGAGAGGATTTCATCGTGGCTTCAGCATACGGCAGAACAGTTGTCCTGGGGACTACCTTCAATGTTTATGCACGAGAATATGCATACAAAGTAACATGCTTTACCGGTATGGTTAAGGTAATTTCACTAAGTCAAAATTCAGTAGTACTGAATCCTAACTATACCGCTGAAGTTATTTACAATGGAGAGATAAAGGTTTCAAAGTATGATGCGAAAAATGAAATACTCAAGGATAAAAACAATATGTTCGTTTTCAAATCCGTTCCTCTTATTAATGTAATACAAGAGATTGAAAAATATTATAACATTAAGATTACTTCAAGTATTTCATTAAACTACGATTATACCGGGTTCTTTTCAAAACAAAAAACAGCTGAAGAGGCGCTTGTCTTACTTTGTAAACCATATGGCCTCACTTTTATTGCATTGTCAGATACGAACTACCATATAATTAAAAATTGAAAAGTGTTTTAAAAAATTCTTTAGTACCTATAGTTATTCTTTTGTCGTTTTTCATTTCTTCAGCACAAGAAGTACGAATTGAAGCATACCAAACACCCCTAAATAAAGTCCTAATAGGTATCATTGATTCTGATGATATAAATATTTCGTTTGATGATAAAAGCCTTTCACTTTTTCTAATTACTAAAAAATATACATATCCTACAATAGAAAAAGCTCTTGGTGGATTGCTAACCGGGTTACCTTTTAATTACGAATTAATTGATGGTGTTTGGGTTATTTATCCTGAAATAGTTGAGGTAAAAAAAACCAGAACAAAGCTATATATATCAGGCCGTGTGTCAGATAAAATTAGCAATGAGGCTCTACCGTATTCCCATGTGATCATTAACGGTTGGCCATCAGTTACTGACCTCAAAGGAGGCTTTTCAACTATATTTCCATCAGAGGATAGTTTAATTCATGTTCAAGTTTCTTATCTGGGTTACTATGTTCTTGACACATTAGTATCAACAAATCGTTTTCATGATTTTGCCCTGATTCCATCAAGTATAGGATTATCTGAGGTAGTTATAGTTGGGAGTAAAGTTGAGAAATCAACACAAATAGGTGTTCAGCCAGGATTAATGAAACTAAACCATAAGATTGCACATTTTTTACCAGGTTATGGTGATAATTCAGTACTAAACCTTATTCGACTTATGCCAGGAATACTCGCCTCTGGCGAACAAACCAGTGAACTGATTATTTGGGGAAGTTATGCTGGTCAAAGTAAAGTTATGTTTGATGGATATACTGTTTACGGCCTAAAAAATTTCAATGATAATATCAGTGCATTTAATCCTTTTTTAGCGAAGGACATTGAAATTCATAAAGGTGGGTATGATGCACTGTTTGGAGAACGGGTTGGAGGAATAGTAAATATAGTCGGGAAAAACGGAAACACGGTATCGCCATCATTTACAGTTAGCTTAAACAATATGACGTTAAATGGGATGGTAGAAATTCCTATCTTTAAAAAAGGTTCATTAATTATTGCATACAGGCATACGTATTATAATCTGTATAATCCGTCTGATATGACATCATTGGTTAAACGCAATAATGATGCTGATACGACAAATGATGTTGATATAACTATAATACCTGATTATAGATTTAGGGACCTCAACATAAAATACTCAACAACATTTAACAACAACGATCTTTTCTATATTAGTCTTCATGGTGGCTTTGATAATTTTTCGTATTCAATTGATGATACCTTAGTTAAGAGTATACTTGACAAGAAAACCAGTGAAGAAACCACTCAATTTGGTGGGTCGATATATTATGGTAACACATTAAAAAATGGAAATACAAATAACTTCAGACTAAGTTATTCCGGATTAAACTCATTTTATCAGAATGATTTCAAACAAGTATTTCCACTATCAAATAATACAGAATACCTTGCTGACGATACGATTCACAGTAAGCTGGGAGAGTTATGCCTGGAATACAGCAACATAATTACAATTAATCGTATTCATTCACTCGAAAGTGGTATTAACTTATATAACAATGAAGTTAAGCTTGTGGAATATTCTTTTAACGCCTTAACTGCAAAACATTATGAATCTTCAGGTAGGATAAGTATCTATTCGCAGGATAATATTTCAATACGTAAGAATATTAATCTAAAAGTCGGTTTCAGGTTAAATTATGCGCCAATCTTAAAAAAAGTATATTTTGAACCAAGAGTTTCAGCATCCATTGAGCCACATAAAAACTGGAAAATAAATGTAGCATTTGGACTTTATAGTCAGTTTGTTTCATTAAGCACAATTGTTGATGAGTATGGTAATTACAGATATATGTGGGTTATTGCTGATAATGATGAGGTTCCAGTATTGAATGCAACACATTATGTACTTGGTACATCATTTCATAATAATGATTTCACATTTAGTATTGAGGGTTATTATAAAAATACTACCGGATTAACCAGATATATTAATCGTATAAATGCAAATATTCAGGATATATTCCATGGCAAAGCAGAGAGTTATGGTATTGATATACTGATAAAAAAAGATGTGTTAAAACATTCTGCATGGATTGCTTATTCCATAAGTCGAACACTTGAGCATTTTAGCTACTTCAAGAAAGAAGATACTAGGAGGGCTCCTCACGATCAGCTCCATGAATTAAAACTAGCAGCAATGTTAAATTTCGATCCTATTTTCTTTTCCACAAATTATGTTTTTGGATCAGGATTTCCAGACAATTCTAACTCTACACAAAGCAATAATTCAATATACAGCCGATTAGATGTGTCATTAATTTACAAGTTTCTTAATCGTAAAGTGAATGGTGAAATAGGTTTTTCAATATTAAATGTATTAAATACAAAAAATCTAAAGTATTCTAGTTTTGAAAAAATACCCGGAAATCAAACAAATGGCATCAATATTCTTACTGAAGCTATTCCTTTCACTCCTACTTTACACTTGAAAATATCAATGTAATTTTTGCTTCAGCTTTTTTGGCAAATTTTCTACAATAAGATTGTAAGAATCATCGATCCATTCCATTAACAATCGATCCGCTATAGTTTCATCTAGTAGAATCGTATTCCAATGTTTCTTATTCATATGATATCCTGGTATTACAGAATCATGATGTTCACGCAAAATAATTGCCTGTTCAGGGTCACACTTCAAATTCAACCTTAGATTACCATCAAGATTAACTAGGGCAAACATTTTACCTACTACCTTGAATACCAATGTTGTATCATCAAAAGGGAAGCTTTCGGTAACTCCTTTTTTTTCAAGACAATACATTCTTATATCCTCAACATTCATTAGGTCTTATTTAATTGATTATAATGTAGTTAAATATTTTTCTTTCACTAAACAGTATAAAATACCTTGCTTTATTGCTATTTTGATATACTTTTGCAAAGGTAGAGATAAGTTTTCCAATGAGGAAAGAAAGCCCTTAAGGCTGAGCTTATCTCTTTTTTTGTGAACCCAAAACTAATCTATTATGGGCATCAAAGAAAAATCAACAGATCTTAAAAAACGTATGCGTACGGCTTTAAAGGGAGGTGGTGTAAAAGCCATTGAAAAACAAAAAGCCATTGGTAAACTTACAGCGAGAGAGAGAATTATTGCACTTCTCGATCCAAAATCTTTTCATGAGTATGATTTATTTGTAGAACATGCTGCAAAGGATTTTGATATGGATAAAAAGTACTTACCCGGTGATGGTGTAATTACTGGTACGGGTAATATTACTGGACAACCTGTATGTATTTATGCTCAGGATTTTACAGTTGCCGGCGGATCGTTAGGATGGATGCATGCAAAAAAGATCACAAAAATAATGGATCATGCATTAAAACTGAAAGTTCCATTAATTGGAATTAATGATTCAGGTGGAGCACGTATTCAGGAAGGGGTTAACTCGTTGGCAGGTTATGGTGAGATATTTTTCCGTAATACGCTTGCTTCGGGGGTAATTCCTCAAATATCTGTTATACTAGGGCCATGCGCAGGTGGTGCAGTTTATTCACCTGCCCTAACCGATTTTGTTTTTACTGTGGAAAAAATAACCAAGATGTTTATTACAGGACCTGAAGTGATTAAAACGGTACTTGGTGAGGAGATTACGATGGAGGCTTTAGGTGGTGCAAGGATACACTGCGAGGAGACAGGGAATGCTCATTTTTATGCAGAAAGCGAAGAGGAATGTTTTAGTCAGGTAAAACAACTTATCAGTTTTATCCCGTGGAACAATATTAACAAGGCAAAACGCTTTCCAAAAAAGTCACCTAAAACAAGACGTTTTAAGATTGATAGTGTAATGCCTTCAAATGCAAAGCAGCCTTACGATGTAAGGGATTTGATAAGAGCTTTTGCTGACGATTCATATTTCTTTGAAATTCAGGATTTATTTGCAAAGAACATTGTAATTGGTTTCGCTAGAATAAATGGAGATACTGTTGGTATTGTTGCAAATCAGCCCCTTTATCTTGCTGGTGTTCTTGATGTTGACTCATCGGATAAGGCAGCACGTTTTGTGCGATATTGTGACGCTTTTAATATTCCACTGGTAACACTAGTTGACCTCCCGGGATACTTACCAGGAGTTGATCAGGAACATGCCGGTGTAATTCGTCATGGCGCAAAATTACTATATGCTTATTCAGAAGCAACAGTGCCAAAAATTACATTAATAACTCGTAAAGCTTATGGTGGGGGCTATATAGCTATGTGTTCGCATCACCTTAGAGCTGATTTTGTTTTTGCTTGGCCTACTGCTGAAATTGCCGTTATGGGACCTGAAGGTGCTTCAAATATTATTTTCCGGAAAGAAATTATGACAGCCGCTGATCCCGCAATAATGCGTAAAGAAAAGGTTGCTGAGTATAAAACAAAATTCGCAAATCCATATGTTGCTGCTGCTTATGGTTATGTTGATGCGGTAATTGAACCAGATGAAACACGGAAAATGCTGATTCATGCTCTTGATATCTCAAAGGATAAAAAAGTTCAACTTCCCAATAAAAAACATGGGATTCCACCGTTTTAATCCGGATATGTTATGGCAAACGAAGAAAAAAAAATACGGTTTAGTTCAATTGATATTGATGGTGTAAAGTATAAGACTCTTCTTACGCACAAATTTAAGCAGCGGAAAAAATACGAAGAATATAATCCCGGAAAAGTTCGGGCATTTATTCCTGGTATTATTACCGAAATTTTTTTTAAGCAAAAACGAAATGTAAAAGAAGGTGACATTATACTTATTCTTGATGCAATGAAAATGATGAATAAAGTAATAGCACCAATGGATGGTGAATTAAAACTTTTTGTGAAGAAAAAAGATGTGGTGAGTAAAAATCAAGTTCTTTTTGAAATAAAAATTTAACCTTTATCTAATCCAAGGTCACAATTACCAAACATTTATTTACCTTACAAGCCCTTCAGTTTAGTATCATTTCTATATACTTTATTAGTATTTTCAATGAACTCAAGTAGTTTATCTCTTCCCAAATTATTTGTTGATGATGTAACAATTATTGGAGGAAGTTCTTCCCAGCTTTCGGATAGCTTATTTTTATATGTTTTTATATTAGAAGCTAGCTGATTTGTTTTGAGTTTATCAGCTTTGGTAAAAGCAATAACAAATGGGATACTTGAAATTCCAAGCCATTCAATAAACTCAAGATCTATTTGTTGAGGTTCTATCCTAATATCAATTAGCAAAAATAAAGTAAGCATATTTGGTCTGTTTAAAATATACTTTCTTATCATCTTTTCCCATTTCAAACGTTCTGTTTTCGATCGTTTTGCAAATCCGTAACCGGGTAAGTCAACTAAATACCACTGGTTGTTAATAATGAAATGGTTTATTAATATTGTTTTTCCGGGAGTTGAGGATATTTTAGCAAGTTTCTTTCTGCCGGTTATCATATTAATTAACGATGATTTACCAACGTTCGACCTCCCAATAAATGCATATTCAGGCTTATCAGGAATAGGGCACTTTCCTACATCAGTTGAGCTTATTATAAAATCGGCATAATTAATCTTCATGAAGACTAAAATTTTATTTTTTTTTATTCGATGTAAGATGTCTATCCTTCTTATCAGCAAAAATATCTTCAACAGTGAGAAGTATTCCGGTTTCTTCAACATCTCCAAAATGATGATTAACTGCTGTGCCAAAAGTTTTCATTGTTGCCGACAAATTCATATACGCATTTACAAGTGGAGGTACATTTTCGCCAAGTTTACGTACCTTTTGAATTAGTGTCTTATAATCTTCATCATAATTACATCCTGCAAAAATATTATTCAATATTTTTTTTGATGTTCCTATCATTAATGGATCAATAGGATAAATTAGCTTTTCATTATCAGGGAAATACTTTTCTAAAAAAAATAATATCATATCTCGTGCCAAGGTATCGAAATGAGGATACATTGTTACTTTGCCAAACAAATATTTAATTTCTGGATTATCTACAATTACTGCTCCGATACCATCCCACAAATTATCAAGCGCATACATTCCTCTTCTTAAATTAAATGTTGGTTGATAGAGTGGTTGAACAAAAGACCGTCCAAGTTCAATTGTAAATGGAAAATAATCTTTAATAAATGTTCTTGAATATTTGAATAAACTTGCGGTTGGTGATTTAATAGATCCATCCTTATCGATTTCAAGATGCTCACAATAAATAAAACGATAGCCTCCAATTAATTCCTTATCATTGGGGTCCCATAACACAAGTTGTTTAAATGCATATTCCCCTTTGTCGAATGAGTCAAGATCAAGTTCTTCTCCAGTTCCGCCACCTGCATCCCGAAAAGTAACTTCACGAAGTCTTCCAATTTCACGAACTACGTTTGGTGAATCCATTTCACTAACAAGATAAATCTCATTATTACCATTATTAGTTTTTTTTAGAAATCGATCGGGATTTAGTTCTTTCTCTAATAGTCGTTTATCAACAGGAGGAATTATAGTTTTCATTTCGACATTTATTAATCCATAATACAAATATAATACTTGACATTATTAAACTGCAATTTCGTTGTTCGTTCTAAGATTAAGTGGCGAAAACCACATTATACAATCAAACAATGCACTAGACTCCTAGCTCTTTACCAATTAATTCGTTATAACCAGTATCCAAACTATATGAATACTGCCTCAATATTTCAGCCCATTCAGCTTTTGTATGCCTATTATCAAAGGTACTATAGGATATGGGTGATCCAAAAGTAATTTTTAAAGTGCTGTTTCTCTGTTTAATAAACTCATTAACAAGGAAAAGCATTTCTATGTTTGCCTTAATTCCAATAGCTTTACGGATATTTGAAAGATTATAAAAGAAGTTAGAATTACGACCACCAATATGTGTAGGAATAATATCACGTTTATATTTTTTTGCTTTTGATATAAAAGTGTTTTTCCATTCAATATCCATAATTTTTCCTTTCCTTTTCCTCGAAACAAGACCAAATGGGAAATAACATATTATTTTGTCGGAGGCAAAAGTATCATTTAAAATTTTGATATTTTGAGCATTACTACCATGTTTGTTGATCGGAATAAATAATGGTCTTAAATTTTCGATATTCATTAATATATCGTTCACAGGAAACACAAGATCTTTTCTTACTTTGCCAACTGCAAGCATTAGTGCTAGTCCATCAATTCCACCCAGAGGATGGTTTGAAGCAATTATATATCTACCATCCTTCGGAATATTGTTGAGGCCTGAAATATCAAGTTTCGTATTCAAATCAGTTAATAGTGCCTCAATAAATTCAATCCCTGAAAGATGTCCATGGTTTTGCAAGAATAAATTGAGAGTATCTTGATGAATAAGTCGCTTTAGATAACTAACCATAAAACCAGGGAGAAATCTTTTCAGAAGTGGGCTTTTATCAGAAAGTACTTTTTCGATATCAACCCTTTCAGGATTGTTAACATTTGTAGAATTATTCATATTTTACTAAAATAGTAGTATTACACGAATTAAACAGGGTTTACAGATTATTTTATCAATAAAGGATAACTGTTTCAAATACACCACTTCAATACTGAGAATTGCTTGCTGAAGAATGTGTAACAAAACAAAAACCCCGAAAGGTTATGTCCTTTCGAGGTTTAATATCGTTGTGAGTTGTGAACTACTGAACTCCTAGTTTTGCCTTTACTAATGGAAGTATATTATCTCCTGTTTCGTAAAAAACAAGTGCTCCAGTTCCTACATCAAAAATATAATTATAATTATTTTCGCGTGAAACTTCAGTAATTGCAACTTTAACTTTCTCAATCAATGGGTTAAAAAGTTCAGCTTGTTTTGCCTGAAGATCCTGATCAGCCGATTGCTGGAATGCTTGAATACGATTTTGTAAATCAGTAATTTCTTTTTCTTTAGTTTGTCTTATCAAGTCTGACATAGTAGCTACATTCTCTTGATATATGCTAACTTTTGATTGATATTCCATAGCCATTGTAGACATTTGTTCATCAAGATAATCAGCATAATCTTTAAGTTCTTTCTGAAGGGAATCTGTTTCGGGCATTAATGTTAATATTTCATTTGAATCAATGTATCCGAATTTAGCTCCTGATTGCGCAAATCCAACACTTGAAATAAGAACAATAAGAGACAACGATGTAATAACTTTTCTAAACGATTTCATCTTTTTTATTTATTAATAATATGGTTACTAATATTCGAAATTCAGGGGTGCAAACTTAACTAAAAAATAGGAATGTCAATACGATTAACAAATTATGTGAACATAATTAAGAAATATTAACAAATAAATTGTGTAATTACTATTCTAGATTAATACTAATATCTTCTATTACCCTCTTATTCAGAATTTTCTCTAATCCCTTGTTCGACTATCTCGCTTAACAGTTTGCATTACATTACCCACTTCATCCAATACATCATCACTAATATCGTATTTCGGGTTAGTATAAAGCAATGTCATTCCGCCAGATTTATCAAAAACAAATGAATAGTTATTAGTAGCAGCAATACTTTCAATAGCATTATATACTTTTTCCTGGATTGGTTGAACAAGCTCTTGGCGCTTTTTAAAAAGCTCTCCTTCAGCACCAAAATACTTCCTCTGAAGCTCCTTGACTTCCTTTTCCTTATTTACTATATCTTCTTCTCGTTTTCGTTTGATGTCATCGGGTAACAAAACAGATTCTGCCTGATATTTTTGATACATTTCACTCACTTTAGCATAATTTGTTTCTATCTCCTTTTGCCATTTTGTGGAAATTTCATCCAATTCATCCTGTGCATCCTGAAACTCAGGTATGTTATCCAGTATGTATTGTGTATCAACATAAGCGTACTTTTGCGATTGTGCGCTTGCAGAAAAATTAACAAACAAAAATGCTGTGATTAACAGCAATAGACCGGAATTAATAACATTATTCTTCATGTTTTTAAGATTTAATTTTAAAAAGTACTACAAAAATATTGCCAAAGTTAATCTAATGACTGGTTAAGTGAAAAATGGAAATGACTACCATTAGCACTTGGTATTCCGTAAATAGGGTCGATGCCATAAGCCCAGTCAAGGCCAAGCATTCCAAACATAGGCAGAAATACTCTTACTCCGAAACCTACAGCTCTTTTCATATCAAACGGATCGAAACCCTGGGAACCCAGCCATGAATTTCCTGCTTCAATAAATGTTAGGGCATAAATTGTGGAGCTTGGGTTTAACGATAAGGGATACCTTAATTCAAGAGTATATCGTGTAAAAACTGTACCACCAATGTTTTTATTTTGATAAAAGAATGGAGTTATCGACTCATTAGTATAGCCTCTCATGCTTACAATTTCGCGTCCATCAAAATTATTTGTACCTGACAGACCATCGCCTCCAAGATAAAATCTCTCAAAAGGAGTTACGCCTAAATCTGAATTATAATACCCGAGGTAGCCGAACCTGAACTTAGTTGCAAAAACCAGTTTATCTATTAATTCAAAATACCAATATGCTTTAAACTTCCATTTATGATATTCAATCCATTTATATTTCTCGGTATCACCAATTTGAGTATAGTCCTTTTCAGGTGTAAATAATGAATATGGGGGTGTCAGCTCCAATCCTATTGAAATTTCCGATCCCCTTCGTGGGAATATGGGTTGGTCAATCGAATTTCGTCCAAGTATAACTTCGTAATTCAAGTTATTATATGTACCATTTCCACTTCCGATATAAAAAATAGTAGCATAATTCGTTAAATTATATAATTGTACATTAACTCCCTGGTATAAAGTAAAGAAGTCATCAGGCCATGTTAGTCTTTTTCCAATACCAGCACTTATTCCATTAATTACAAACGATGAACGTAAAGTATCCGATTTTGGTAATCCATTTGAATAAATTGAGTGATAATATGAAACTGTTAATGCATTTGGTTTTCTTCCTCCCAACCATGGCTCAGTAAAAGAAACACTCCAGCTTAAGTAATCCTTGCCGTAAGTTTGAAACCGCAACGAGAGTTTCTGCCCATCCCCAGAAGGGATTGGTTTCCACGAACTTGCTCTAAAAAAATTTTTTAATGAAAAATTATTAAAACTCAAACCTATGGTGCCAATTATTCGGCCATAGCCCCAACCCCCAGAAAGTTCAATTTGATCGGCGGAAGTTTCTTCTACTTCGTATTCGATATCCACAGTTCCATCAAGAGGATCAGGATTTATATTTGGGGTAATTGATTCGGGATCAAAGTATCTCAAATTCGCTAATTCACGTGTTGTTCTTATAACATCTTCACGACTAAACAACTGGCCTGGTCTTGTACGTAATTCACGAATAACAACATGATCGTTAGTCTTAGTATTGCCTTTTACAGATACATTTTTTATTCGGGCTTGTTTTCCTTCGAAAATTCGGATTTCCAAATCAATAGAGTCATTCCCAACATATGTTTCAACAGGAGTTACATTAAAAAACAAGTAACCATTATTCATGTAAAGAGAACTAATATCAAAACCAGTAGGATTGTATTGAAGATTAGTTTCAAGAAGTTCAAGGTTATAAACATCACCAGAACGAATACCAAGTATTGAACTTAAAAATAATGAGGAATAAACAGTATTTCCAACCCAGGTTATATCTCTGAAATAATATTTATTTCCTTCATCAATGGTAATATCAATGGCTATATTCTCATTATTGAGCTTGTATACTGAATCAACAATAATTTGAGCATCACGATAACCTCTTTTATTATATTTTGCGATAATATTATTTAGGTCTTCTTTATAATTCGATTCAATATATTTTGAACCTTTGAAAATATTAATCTTAAAGTAATCCTTATAATAATTTAGAAAATTTTCATGTACATCTTTAAATTTGAGAGTTAGCAAATTACTTGTAACATCAATTATAAAAGGTGCAAGACTATCTAACGGTTTAAAAACGCCCCTAGCTTTGGTTTCTTTCATGCTTTTTTTAACTGCATCTAATGAAAGTTTCTCAGTACCATAAATATTAATTACCTTTATTTTAACTTTCCTGTTTTTCTTAATGTTAATAGTGAGATCAACAAAGTTGTTATTACGTTTATCCTGTTTCTCTGTTATGCTAACTTCGCTGTTCAGATATCCCTTATCGGCGTAAAACTGATTAATTATATTTTCTGTACGGATAACGAGGTGATCAGTTACTACATCACCACGTGTAAGATTAATTTTTTCACGGATATCATCAGCTTCAGTTTTTCGAATACCTTCAAACGAAAACTTACTCAGCCTAGGGCGTTCATGTAATATAATTTTAAGGAATATTTTATTGGCCTTAATATCAGAAGCTACTATACTGATATTATCAAAAAGACCTTGTTCCCATAATTTCCTAATTGCGCTTGTAATTTCATCACCTGGTATTTTGATCCGTTCTCCAATCTCAAGATTAGAAAGCATTATTATTACGTTCTTATCAAGGTACTCCACACCTTCTACTTCTATACCACCTATTACATATTCGGTAGGTGCATCATAACTAATCTTCGACAAATCGTTGCCAATATTAATTTGTGCATAGGATTCGCCAACAAAAAGCACAAAACTTATTATGATTGATAATAATATTACATTCCGATAAGTTTTCCTCATAGTACGATTCAACTTAATAATTGTTCACTTGTTAAACCAAACCTTCTCTCCCTATTCTGATAATCAACAATAGCCTTATATAGCTCTTCTTTGCGAAAATCGGGCCACAGAACGTTTGTAAAATACAACTCGGAATATGCTATTTGCCATAGTAGATAGTTGCTTACTCTTAATTCGCCGCTAGTCCTTATTAACAGTTCTGGATCAGGAATATCATTCGTTGCTAAATAACTTTCAAATAAGGGTTCGGTTATATCCTTACTTTTCAGTTTACTGGATTCAATATCAGAGGCTAATTTTTTAATTGCATCAATAATTTCCCATCGAGAACTATAGCACATTGCAAGGGTTAGTGTCATTCTGCTATTACCAGAGGTTTTTTCCATTGTTTCAGTAAGCATCTTATAATTCTCTTCTGGTAAACTTTTAATATCACCAATAGCACTTAGGCGTATGTTATTCTTATTTAATGTATCTAACTCTTTTACAATTGTTTCAACAAACAACGACATAAGCGCATCCACTTCATCTTTAGGTCTACTCCAATTTTCAGTTGAGAAAGTATAAAGAGTAAGATACCTAATGCCTAAATCGGCTGCCGCCTCAGCAATATCCCTAACAGAATCAACTCCCTTATGATGACCACCAACACGATCAAGGCCATGTTGTAATGCCCACCTGCCATTGCCATCCATTATGATTGCAATATGATTGGGTAGTTTATCTAAGTTTATTTTTTCTCTACTGCTTTCCATCAATCAGAAAAATCATTTCCAGTCTAAGTTATTACATTCCTTCTTATTCCGTAAGTCGAATTTATATGTAATTGTAATACCTGTATAGTTATACCAATCATTTGTTTGATCATCACCTCGCTGCATGTAAGGATCGTGACTCATTGTTGGGTCGCTTAATATTTCTCCAGTATTGTCGGGATTAATATCAGAGCCTGTCAAATAATAAGTAGTACTTATATCATCAATATAGTCAGTGAAAGTTTTACGCATACCCCATTCAAATGTAAGTCCTAATCTTTCATTCAGTCTGTATTTAAATCCAAACCCGAATGGAATAGCAAAACTATATTGATTATATGGGCTTCTTCCACTAAAACCAACATTTTGGCCCTCAGTTCCAATGGGCTGTAAATCAACTCCGCTAAACGATGTTGGTTTATATGTAAAATACGAGATTCCGCCAAAAATAAATGGCGTGAAATAACTCTTCTTACTACCGGTAAAATATTCCCAAAAATTAAACTCAGTGACTAAAGAGAAGTCATTGATGTTAGATATAAAATCAAGATCTCGATCCATTGTAGAGCTCCCAGTTATGTCACTTCCTTTTACTTTACCTCTGTAATAAGAAAACTTAATCGCCCATCGTGAGTTAAGATTATATCTGGCGAGGGCACCATATGCTAACTGGGTTTGGTTATATGGTAAAGCCGGATTTAACTCTCCCAGATAATATGACGTACCACCAAACCCTCCTATCTCAAGAGTTTGAGCATTCGAGATATGGGTAAGTAAAATAAAGGAGATTAGTACAGTAGCCTTTAGAGCTAGTTGCCATAAACCATATTTTCGAATTATTTCTTTCATTTTAATTTTGAGCGGCAAAAATATCATTTTTTTAGTTATGCTTAACGCGTATTAATTATAGTTAAATCAATACATGACAAACTAAATAAATCAATAAATATTATTTACATAATTAATTCCTGTAGTCAACTCCCCAAAGTAATTTATCTCGAATTGTTGAGTAGAAATCTTTATTATTCATTTGAATGAGGTTCACATTGAAATTGCAGCGCCTAATAATAATTTCATCTTCTTTACTTATCGCTGAATGCCTCGAGTCCATAGTCATTAAATATTTCTCTTCCCTTCCTTCAATTTTGATTTTAATAACACTCGAATCCTGAATAATAATAGGGCGGACAGTAAGGTTGTGGGAAGCAATTGGTGCGATTATAAAATTTTTTGATCCTGGGGCTACAATCGGACCACCAACGCTAAGAGAATATGCTGTTGATCCTGTTGGGGTTGACACGATTAATCCATCGCCCCAATATGAATTCAAAAATTTATCATCAACATATACATGGACAACAATTAATGAAGTAGTATTATTTCTGTAAATTGTTAAGTCATTTAATGCATAGTCTATATCTCCAAATAACTTCTTTGGTTCAATTAATTGAAGTAGTGATCGTTTGTCGATTATATAATCTCCATTAAAAATATTATTTACGGCATCAATAATCTCGTTTTTTGAAACGCTTGACAAAAAGCCAAGCCGTCCAAGATTTATTCCAAGAATAGGTATTCCAGAATTCCTAACTATCGGCACTGTATCTAATATAGTCCCATCACCACCAATAGAAAATAGAATATCAACCTTATTTTTAATATCTCTATTCGAGTTAAAAAAAGATATATTCTCGCCAAAGTTTACTTCTGCTTTAATGGCTTTATAATATGGCTCAAAAACACAAATCTGGGAGTCTCTTTTTGTCAACTCATCAATCAATAATTGCAAGTAATCTTTCTGATTGTCAGCATATACCTTACCAAATAATGCAACTTTCATGCTAATGAAATTTTTACTGGCAAATGTAACTTAAAAACCCAAAATAAATGCTTAATTATAGCTTATAACCAATTGAAATAAGGCAGGAAAGGTTACTAAAAAGTTAAAATATCTTATACTATGATCTTCAATAAATCAAGTATCTTATTAATTCTTAACAACTTAAGAATCGTAGCTCAATCTGAAGCAACAATCTTTTCTAACTAATTAGGGGTTAGTTTATTAACTTTTTTTAACTAAGAATTCCAAATTTGTTAACAGGATGCTTGAGTTTTTTTGATTTAAGCACTACAAATTGGAATTAAATAGGTGCTACAAAACTTATAAAGAATCCAGTATCCTTTTGTTTATTTACTGATACTTCAAGCCTCAAAACTAGGTCGTAATATGTAACCATATCTATACCAATACCGGTACTCCAAAGAAGTTGATTTGATAACGGATTTAGTCTATAAGTATAAATATCATCAACATAAGCCATATCGAAAAACAGGTTAGCATACATTGCAAAAAACGCTTCGCTGAATTTTGTTGACTTTATCCAATCTATACTGAAATTTGTACGAGGAATAAGTTCAAACTTCAGATTTGATTTTACAATACCTAATTTCTGTCCATCAACAACGTATAATTCATAGCCCCTTATAGTGTTTGGAAAATAGCCAAGCCCTGAATTTATAAAATAAGGTGTGCGTTTTTTTTGGCTCGAGAACATCGCTCTAAAATTATATGCAAAATACCACCTACTATAAATATTCAAATACTGATCAAAATTTGCATCAACAGAGAAGTCGTTAATCTGGTCATCAAATATACCAAGCCCGGTTTTAAGAAGACCTATATTAAAATAATAACCTTTAAGTGGATAAGGATTGTAATCTCGAAAATCCAGCTTAAAAGTATAATTAAGGGTAAAATAATTATACGTAGTTTCTGAAAATGCATAATCAGGATTTAATTTCAGGATTGTGTCCTGTATTATGTGTTGTTTAAACCTAACTGTAAAGTTGTGCAGATAATTGAATTTAGGACGAAATGTGAAACTTGTCTCTGCATAGGTAAATCGTTGTGCAAAACCACTGCCAGAGTTATAATATTGCTCTTTGTTGTTAATGGTTTGGTAAGCGACTTCATGATTGAGCTGTACTCCTGCTCCTATTCCCATTCCAAATATCTGGTTTTTGGTGAGATAAGGTATATTCCATCTAAACGCTAACAGGATATCATAACCACCCTGAATAATTATATCAAGATTTTCCATCAAACCTCTGAAATTCTCAACACGCAAGTCAACGCCATAATTAATTCTACTAAAATCTCTTTTATCCCACCAGGTATTTATGTTTCTATCTGCAAACTGAAGTATTGGAAAAGGCCATATATACCACCTTTCAATAACTGAAACTTCTATATTGCACCTATTATTGACAGTTTTTTTTGTTATAGTAACAAAATTAAACAGCGATCGGTTTAGCAAATTTTGGCGACTCTCTAATATCAAACTATCAAGTACAGAAGATTTGAGTTTAGTACCTTTTTCAAATTCCAATTCACGCAATATTATTTTATCCTTTGTAATTTTATTACCTTTCAGAATAATTGAATTAATCGTCACTAGAGAATCATCTTTTATATTTTCATCTCCAGTAAATGCCAATGCTTGCTCGCATGCGATTGTAATTATCAATAATATAGGTAGGAACCGTAAAAAAATCACATCTTAAATATTGAGGTAATTAATTAGGGAATCGTAATTATCTTTAAGTTCATCAAGATCAACATCCTCTTCAAAAGATGCGTTTACCTGGTATCCAAAGCGTTCAAAAGTTTGAAGGATCGAGCCAAGTTCCAACTTACTCACTTTGATAATAACTTCTAATTTTGTTGAATTAACTTTAGATAATATATACGAACTGAGCACCTTAGCGTCATTTGATTCAACAATATTGGCGATCTCCGTCAGACTGTAATCGTTAACACTAACTTCTAAAACAATTACACCACCAGGATAATCTACCGACATGCTTTCAGCGAAAAAGCTAATAAGATCACTTTGAGTAATGCAACCAATATAGTTTCCTTTATCATCAATAACCGGAACTAAAGACAGCTTTTGGTCACTAATCAGCTTTAGCACATCCAATATATATTGATCTTCGTTTACATAAAAATTATCAAAATGTATAAACTCCTTTTGCAATTCTCTTGTTAGATTTTCATGATTATAAATATCTTTTTCCGAGATAACTCCAACAAAATGACCATTGTCAGCTACTGGAAAATGCGACACTTTATATTCATTCATGCGGTTCAAAGCTTCATTAGCTGTATCAGTTATATTAAGCGGCATTATTTCTTCCTGAATTAATCGAGATGCAATCATT
The DNA here is from genome assembly GCA_002686705.1 of Bacteroidota bacterium. Next base: position 47,290 of record NYYH01000077.1, on the reverse strand, counting down.
TGTTAGTATTTAGGTATTAAGAACTACTTTTAGTTATTTAAAAAATATAATTATTTTAAATTGAACTTAGCATGTTTAAATAGTTAGTATATCTGAACTCAACAATGTCACCTTTTGAAACAGCTTTAATTACTGCACATCCAGGTTCATTTAAATGTAAGCAATTATTGAATCTACATTGTTGCATTAAATTTCTAATTTCCGGAAATCTTTGGCCAAGTTCAACCTTGTCAAACTCAACAAGTCCAAATTCTTTTATTCCAGGAGTATCTATCACATAACCTCCAAATTGAAGATGAAACATATTAGCAAATGTTGTGGTATGAATTCCCTTTTTATGATAATCGGATATTTCACCTGTTTTTAATGATAATGATGAGTCAATACAATTTATGAGTGCAGATTTCCCCACACCCGAATGCCCTGATAACAAACTTATCTTTCCCTGTAATATTGCCTTAAACTCATTTAATCTGATTCTTTCAGGCACTGATGTAATCAGGCATTTGTAACCTTCTTTTTCATAGGCTTTTTTAATAAATTCAAGAGTAACAATTGTCTTTTTATCATAAAGATCAAATTTATTAAAAATAATTATAGCTGGTATATGATAGGCTTCAGATGTAGTTAAGATCCTGTCAATAAAACCTGTTGATGTGCGTGGTTTTGTTAAAGAAACAATAACAACTACCTGATCAATATTTGCAGCGATAATTTGAGTTGCTTTCGAAAGTTTTGTGGCTTTACGAATTAGATAGTTTTTCCGAGCATGAATGTTTATAATGAGGCCTGAATTATCAGTATCCGAGATACTATAATCAACAATATCACCAACTGCAATTGGGTTTGTCGCTCTAATTCCCTTCGTTCTGTAAAGGCCTTTCAAACGACAATTAATTGTTTTCCCGGCATCGTCCATAACCGAATACCAACTACCAGTAGATTTTATTACTCTACCTTTAAAAGTTCTTGTCATGAAAAGTTATAATGCTTTTTAACAGATTTTTTAATATCCCAAACACATGATAATCCTTTTTTGAAAACTACAAAATCACCGGGTTTAATATCGTAATTCCCATCATCAGTTTCTACAGAAAATTCACCATCAATAATATAGCATTGTTCATCTCCTGAATATGTCCAATTAAATCGTGATATTTCTTTTTCCCATATTGGCCAAGAATCTATTCCCAGCTCCTTTTTTTCAGAGTTATTTAGTTTTTTAATAACTATTTTCGACATAGAGTGAATTTTAACAATTAATACCAAATTGATGACTAAATTACAAACATTTATTATATTTGACCTGTTGTTCACAAACCCCAAATGTGTATGAGTCTTGTAAATTACTTTTCATTTGCGATTTCACCGTTATTGATAATAGTATTTGTCCTCTACCTAAAATTCAAATTTTCGATAAAAAGCTATGCAAATATTCGCAATGCGATTTTATTAGGGGTTATTTGTGTAGTACTGCTGATATTTGCAAATTTCCTTATTGACCTTAAATGGGACGGTAATTACAAAAACATGCGTCGAATGGCTTTTTTCGTTTTTGTTATTATTGCCTTTAGCTCAGAATTTGCAAAATTTATTCCATTGAAGTTTTCTTTTTATAAGCTTAAAAACTTTGGTGGTCCATTAGAAGGATTAGTTTATTCAATATTTATTAGCCTTGGCTTTTCGATGGCTGCAACTGTATTATATGCCTTTGGATTGGTTGGATCGTTAGACAAGTTTCACAACTTCACCTTATTTTTATATACACTACCATTTGCAAATGTGGTTTTTGCTATAGCTATGGGCTTTTTTGTTGGTATGGCAAAATTGCGCAAAAACACTTTTATTGATAGTGCTACAGGTTTGTTCGTAGCAACTTTTTTTCATGGCCTTTATTATTTTGGATTTGTCACATATGATATCAGGTTGTTAATATTTGACGCTATCGGATTTACCGTTATAGGTGTAACTTTTGTTGTAAAGTCAGTTTCCCTTAAACTTGAAGACAGAAGTTGATCACAAAAATCAACTTGGTTTTAAATAATCTTAAGGCTTAATAATCCTTGAATATCATTTATTGTTTGTGTTTTCTTCGGGCATGCTTTTTCCTCTGAGATATTTACCCATAAGTAAAGCAATAACCATTGTAAGATATATTTGACCTGCGAAACTCAGGAATACAGCAACGTTTTTTGTAAGTGGTGAATTTGGAGTTATATCACCGTATCCAAGCGTAGTAATTGTATCAAAACTAAAGTATATAAGATCTGTAGTAGCAAGTACATTTTCATCTCTAACATTAATACTATTGGGATCGGTTGTGTAAAGCATCCTGAAAATAATACTACCTGCAATACCGATCAAAAAATATATGTTTATTGCCCGCACAAATTCAAGATTACCAACTTCTTTGCCTTTAGCCAATCTTATAATGGAGACAACAATTATATAAACAAAGAATACTATTGTTATAATGGAGTTTGTATGGACAATAAAATCAAGTTTAAGGTAAGTTGATACCCATGTTAGCACTGTTAAAATAACTGCAAAATATAGGTAGCGGATATGTTTGTCGGATATACTGATTACTGCTGCGAAAAAAATACCCGAAACAGTAATACTGTATAATTCAGGAATCCACTGACTATCTGGAGAGAGTCCTATAATAAAAACAAAAATAAAATTAAGCGAAAGTAAAATGAGATTATGTCTAAATTTAGCTTTTCGAGAAATTAAAATCCTAATATTTACCAGCTTTGAAAAAATACTCATGTTCAAAAGTATAAAATTTGTAAGAATGAATATTAAAATAAGAAATATAATCTTATATAACCATGCTTATTGAATAGCAATGAGTAAATAATCTAAAGCCCAACTCTTGTTAATAGCTTTGCTATTTTTGCATTACAAAAATAATCTTAAGTTGGAATATCAATATCACATACTTAATAATGGCATCAAAGTTATTCATCGCAAAATCTCAGGCACCGTATCACATTGTGGGTTAATGGTTAATACAGGATCAAGAGATGAAAACGAAAATGAGAGCGGTATTGCCCATCTTATTGAACATTTAATATTCAAAGGCACTAACAAACGTAAGGCCTACCATGTACTCAGTCGAATTGAGAATGTTGGGGGCGATCTAAATGCTTTCACAACAAAAGAAGAAACCTGCGTTTATGCTTCTTTTTTATCGCCTTACTATATACATAGCTTAGAACTTTTTGCAGATGTTGCGTTTAATTCTATTTTCCCGCAGAAGGAGTTAGATAAAGAAAAAGAAATAGTAATAGACGAAATAAACTCTTATAACGATAGTCCAGCTGAGTTGATTTTTGATGATTTTGAAGATTTAATTTTTGCAGGGCACTCTTTAGGAAAAAATATATTAGGAAGCATAAATAAAATACGATCAATCAACAGGAAAGATATATTTCGATTTATAAAAACGAAATACAGTACTGATCAAATGGTTATCGCCTCAGTAGGCCAAATAAAATTCTCTAAACTTATTTATTTGACAGAAAAATATTTTGGTGCTATCCCAGCCTCCTTCAGCAAAGTAGATCGTTCTGCTTTTGATTCTTATAAACCAAAAGATGAAACTACACCTAAGAACTCATATTTATCACATTGTATGATTGGTAATATAGCATACCCTCGTGTTCATCCTAATAAACTACCACTGTTATTGATAAGCAATCTTCTTGGCGGTCCAGCATTAAATTCACGACTAAGTATACAAATTCGTGAAAAATATGGATATGCATATAATATTGAATCAATGTATCAGCCCTATTCTGACACCGGAATATTTAACGTTTACATTGGTTCGGATAAAAAATATGTAAATAAAAGTATTGATCTTGTACACAGAGAGTTAAAAAAGCTTAGAAAAGATAAACTTGGGACTATGCAGCTACATACTGCAAAGCGTCAATTAACCGGACAACTTGCTATTTCAAGCGAATCATTCCTTAATGAGATGTTAGGTATTGCCAAAACCAATCTTTACAAATCCAGAGTTAATAGCATCACAGAAATCATTGCTGATATTGAAAAAATTACTGCTGAACAAATACTTGAAGTTGCCAATGAAATATTCAATCCATTACATCTGAGTACATTAATTTATAAGGCTGGGGATTAATCTTGATATTAACTATAATATCTTTTTATCCAAAAGAATCTTGAAATTATGATTGTGGAGGAGTATCTTTTTTAGATAACTAAACAACCATTGCATTTAACAAAAACTAATTTACCTTAAATTTATAGTTTACTAATTTCAAATCTTCGTTTGCCTTTACTATTTTTTGTTTAAGCGTTTTCTTATGGTTTTTTATTTTCTCCAGCACGTCAGAATTGCCAGTTGCAATCATTTGTAAAGCTAATATACCAGCATTTAGTGCCCCATTAATACCAACTGTAGCAACCGGAATACCCGGAGGCATTTGCACAATTGCCAGTAAAGCGTCCATCCCATCAAGAGTGGCATTAATTGGAACACCAATTACAGGAACAGATGTCATTGAAGCAATAACGCCAGGAAGATGTGCAGCCATACCTGCTCCGGCAATGATAACTTTTATACCCCTTTTGTCTGCATCCTTTGCAAAAGTCTCAACTTCATCAGGTGTGCGATGTGCTGAAAGTGCATTTATCTCAAACGGAATTTCCATTTCATCTAAAAATGCAGCTGCTTTCTCCATTACCTTTAAATCGGATGTACTACCCATAATTATACTGACGATTGCTTTCATATAAACCGGCTTTATTAATAAATATTAGTCTGCAAAAATAATTAAAATGCAGTTGGTAATTATACGTTAAATTTTATCTTTGCGAACTTGATTCTTTAATAATAAGAGGCTCATAATCTTACGTGTTACGCAAAACAAACGTTAAATGAATAACATCAAATTACATGATAAATACTTTGAACCTTTTATTCGGTTTGAAAAAATTGACAATGCAATAAGTAAAATAGCCGATAGCATTAATAGAGATCATGAAGGCCAAACTCCAATATTTCTTGTTATTCTAAACGGTTCTTTTATGTTTGCTGGCGATTTGCTAAAAAAAATTGATTTATCTTGTGAAGTATCTTTTCTTAAGCTTGCTTCTTATATTGGCACCAAAAGCACGAAAAATGTAAAACAACTAATTGGTTTTAATGAGGATATTAAAGGACGAACCATCATTATAGTAGAAGATATTATAGATTCAGGGATAACAATGGAAAACGTTCTGGGACAACTTGAACGAATGGGAGCTGCTAATGTTCGCATTGCAACACTTTTGTTTAAACCTGATGCGTTTGAAAAAGTATATAACATTGATTACATTGGTATAAAAATTCCAAATGATTTTATTGTAGGTTACGGATTGGACTACGATAATCAGGGAAGGAACCTGAGAGACATTTATAAAATAATTGAGTAAATAAATATTACTAATATGCTAAACATTGCTTTATTTGGACCTCCTGGTGCCGGCAAAGGAACACAATCGAAGAAATTATTAGATAAATATAACCTTACGTACATCTCAACAGGTGATATATTAAGAACAGAAATTGCTGATAAAACACAACTTGGCCTTAAAGCAAAAAGTATAATTGAGTCTGGCGGATTGGTACCTGATGAATTAGTTGTAGAAATAATTGAAAAGAAAATAAAAACAAATCAAGATTCACGAGGTATCCTTTTTGACGGATTTCCAAGAACAGTTGTGCAATCTTATATCCTTGATGGATTGTTGCTTAAACTTAATACATCACTCGATATGATGATAAGCCTCGAAGTTCCTGAGGATGAGCTTATTAATAGACTACTGCTGAGAGCCAAAGCCTCAAACCGCACTGATGATACGTTGGATGTGATAAAAGTAAGATTAAAGGAGTATGAGGAAAAAACTACACCTGTTGCTAATTATTATCAGGATCAGGGTAAATATTATAAACTGAGTGGTGTTGGTGAGTTAGATACTATTTTTGACAATATTGTGGACCATGTTGAAAAAAATAAAAGCAAAGAATATACAAACATCGTATTACTGGGCAAACCGGGTGTTGGGAAAGGAACACAGGGTCAATTGTTAGCAAACAAACATAACTTGGTATATATATCAACAGGGAAACTGCTCAGAAAGGAAATTATTAACGGTACAGAAATTGGAAGTATTGCTGCACCATATATGGAAAAAGGTGAAATTGTACCCGATGAAATCCCTATTAAGCTAATTGCAGATCAAATAAAAGAAAACCCTAATGCTAATGGTTTTATTTTCAAAGGATTCCCAAGGACAATATTACAAGCTTACATACTTGACGGTCTATTGCAACGAGTAAATATGAGAGTATCTAATATGATAGAGCTTAAACTAAATACTCTTGAAGCAATAAAACGTCTTAGCGAAAGAGGAAAAGACAAGAAAAGAGCCAGACCTTACGATTTAAGTACTGAGCTAATTATAAACCGGTTAGAACAGTATCGGAAAAAAACCGATCCTGCAATAGCCTATTATCAAAAGCAGAACAAATACAGTAAAATAAATGCTAAAGGAAGTGAGGAAGAAGTTTTTAACAGGTTATCGGATGAAGTGGAAGAGACTTTAAAAAAGAACTTTTAAAAAAAATATTCTTAAAAACAAAAAAGAGATTGGCAATAATACCAATCTCTTTTTTTTATAACTATCTAAAGTTTATCTATACTTTGTAATAACCTTTTTCTGCTGCATCCTTAAGAGCAACACTTATACCTTTTTTATTGATTATACGAATACCATTAGCACTTACCATTAAAGTAATCCATTTACTGGTTTCGGGCACAAAAAACTTTTTTGTGTGTAAATTTGGATGAAACTTTCTTTTAGTTTTGGCATGTGAGTGACTTACATTGTTTCCTGAAATCACTTTCTTTCCTGTTATCTGACAAATTCTTGACATCTTTCCGTAGTTTTTTAACCCTTTTTTAAAAGGAGTGCAAAATAAGACATAATTTTTCAATTATTCAAATGATTTTTGAAATTATTTTTTTTGCAAATCAATTCAAAAATTACTCCCTTATTTAGAATGCTATATAAATTATCTGAATATGAATCATCATCAAAAATAATAGTAAATTTGCCCCTTCAATTTTTTTAATTATAATTTAATCTAAATAAAAAGTAATATGTCAAAGTTCATCACAAATCACGATGTAACGGATGCATTAAAAGAGGTAATATTTTTCGCAAAACAAAACAACATTGTTGATTTAAACATGGTCGACAATATTGAAATAAAAGATAACGACATTAAAGTTTCAATTGTTTTTCCAAAGGTAGATGACCCGGCTGTTGGGATTGTCAGTAATTCAATTACAAAAACTTTGAAAGAGAAACTGGGAGATGAAATTAATATAGATGTTAAACCAATATCTGAAAAGGACAAAGGACTTGGTCCTTTATCAGGTGTAAAAAATATTATTGCAGTTATTGCTGGAAAAGGGGGCGTTGGAAAATCAACCGTTGCAGCGAATCTTGCTATTGCATTATCTAAAACCGGCAGTAAGGTTGGCATTCTGGATGCTGATATAATGGGACCTTCCGTTCCAATTATGTTTGGTGTTGAGGGTCAAAAACCTGGTATACTTGAAAGGGAAGGAAAATCACTTTTAGTACCATTGGAAAATCATGGGGTAAAAATACTTTCTTTGGGATTTTTTGTTCAACCTGATCAAGCATTAATGTGGAGAGGTTCAATGATAAACAACGCCTTTAACCAATTAATGAAAGACTCTGAGTGGGGCGATCTTGATTATCTGGTTATTGATATGCCTCCCGGAACCGGTGACATTCAGCTTACATTAGCTCAATCATATAATATTAGAGGAACCGTACTTGTAACTACACCACAAAGGATTGCGACTGCAGATGTGCGTCGTGCCGCGATGATGTACAGACAGGATAAACTTACAATTCCATTGCTCGGGATTGTCGAAAATATGTCCTACTTTACACCAGATGAACTTCCTGATAAAAAATATTTTATTTTTGGTAAAGGAGCAACGGATGAGTTGGCAAAACAACTGGGAATACCAGTACTAGGATCCATTCCAATAGTTGAAAAAATAGTTGAATCAGGTGATGGTGGCTTACCGATTGTGTTGGATGAGAATGAAAAAGTTGGGACTGAGTTTGCTAAAATTGCAAACAACGTTCAAAATGAAATTGATAAATTGTAATTCATAAACTTAATTAATATCACTATGGATAATACAAATGAAGAATTAATCCAAAAAGTACAAAATGTACTAGAACAAGTAAGACCATATTTACAGGCTGATGGTGGCGATATAAAATTTGTTAATATTACTGACGACAACATTGTTAATGTTGAACTTACAGGAGCTTGTGGATCGTGTGCATTTAGTACAGTTACACTAAAGAATGGGGTTGAAACAACTCTAAAGAAAGTTATTCCTGAGATTAAGGAAGTTGTTGCTGTCAATTTGTAGTTTAGCACAACCTTAACGGAAAATACATCTTGTTCATGTTTGTAACATGAACATTTTAACAATACTCAAATTAAATACATATATACGGGTATAGCCTTTTTGCACTTCACTCAAGGTAAAAATAAGCAGCTATCACCATAACTTAAGAACCGAAAATCATTCTGCAAAGCAAAGTTATAGACTTGCTTCCAGCTATCTCCAACTAATGCTGATACCAACAACAATAAAGTACTCTTGGGTTGATGGAAGTTCGTAATTAAACCTGAAGCTATTTTAAAGCTGTAACCCGGAGCTATCATTAACTGTGTCTCGCCATTTAACTCACTTAGTTTTTTTTCTTCCAAATAGCTTATTAATAACGACATAGCCTTTGTACAATTGAAATCAGGCTTAACAATTAGTTCATAAGGGTCCCACTGATCAACAAAAAACTCATCATCTCCATTATTTAACTTAACCGCCATCCAATACAAGCTTTCAAGTGTTCGCATACTAGTTGTACCAACTGGTATTACAGGGTGGTTGAGCTTGCTCCTGATATGTTTTAATGTATCAATCTCTACAACTATTTTTTCTGTATGCATTTCATGATCAGCAATTGTTTGTGATATTACTGGTTTAAAAGTACCAGCTCCAACATGCAAAGTAAGTTTATCAGTTTTAATCCCATTTTTCTGCAGATTGTTGATTACATTTTTAGTGAAGTGCAATCCTGCTGTTGGTGCGGCCACTGATCCTTGATGATTCGCATAAATAGTTTGATACCATTTGCTATCTTCTGTGTTTGCTTTTCGATTGAGATAAGGAGGAATTGGAACTTGTCCAACTACATGTATTATCTCTGAAAAAGTTAGATCATAATTATCCCAGCTAAATGAGACTAAAAATCCTTCTGAAAGTTGACTTACTTTTTCAGCAAATAAAGTAACAGTTATATCATAAATTGAAAATTCGAGCTCTAATCTCCCACTCTTCCACCTGCTGGCATTTCCAATAAAACATTTCCAAACTACTGGTGATTTTTGTTGATATGCTTGCTGAAAATCGGTTACCGGTTCAATCGGTTCTAAACAAAAAATTTCGATAGTAGCACCTGTCCTTTTTTTAAATAGCAATCTAGCGTTTACAACTTTAGTCTCATTCAATATCAGAAGCGAGTTTGCTGGTAGTAATTTTGGCATATCTGAAAATCTCTTTTCTGTAATTGCATTTCCTGATTGGAACAGTAATTTCGACCCATCCCTCATTTCAAGCGGAAACTTTGCTATTTTACTATCAGGAAGATCATAGTTGTAATCCTCAATTTCTATGCTACTAGTAATATGCATCCCGGCCATTTGTGTCGGCAAAAGTAAAGTTATTACCAATACTTACAATATTACGGGTTAGTTGCTCAATAAAATTATACCTTACTTAGACCAAATTTGTGATAATTAATGTACATTTGGTTCTTTGTTAAAGCATATAAACCATGAAGAATCACATTCCAAATATCATCACGCTTTTCAACATGCTTTCTGGCATACTTTCGATATACTCGGTTATGAATGGGAATATTGATTTGGCTGCATATTTTATTTTTATCGCTGCAGCCTTTGATTTTTTAGATGGACTTGCTGCCCGATTATTAAACGCAAAATCAGAAATTGGTGGACAGCTTGATTCGTTAGCTGATGTGGTTTCATTTGGAGTCGCGCCTGGTTTTATACTATTTCATATGATTAGTATAAGTCATGGCCAGCCGGTTGATTCAAGTGAAGAGTTTAATATAATTCCTTTTGCGGCTTTTATTGTGCCCGCATTTGGTGCCCTTAGATTAGCAAAGTTTAATATTGACACTCAACAAACCGAAACTTTTCGTGGCTTACCAATACCCGCAATAGGTATATTGATAGCCTCTTTGCCACTAATTCGGGCTGACCTATATGAGAGTCAAAGTTTCTTTTACATGGTAATGACCAATACTTACTTTTATATTACGATTGCAGTAATCGGATCACTACTTATGGTGTCGAGGTTTCCAATGTTTGACTTAAAATTTAATGGATTTAGCTGGAAGAATAATATGATTAAGTACATATTTCTTGGGGTATCCTTAATAATGCTCTTAGTGTTAGACACAATCGCAATACCCTTCATTATACTCTTTTATCTATTTCTTTCTTTAGTAATCTTCCTGGTTGACATACAGTAATTGACTTGGGTTCTAACTGTGTGTTTTTCTTTGTTAAGTAGATTAAAACTCCGCTACTAATTTAATATTTAACAAACGAGGTGTTAGGTAATTTGGAACAGCGAATTGCCTGTTATTTATATCCTTTATCCAAATATATGATACAGTATTATATATCTGCAATAAGTTAAAAACCTCAAGACTTATCCACATATTCTTAAAATGCTTAAGTGGGTTACCTGAACCAAACGTTGATCCTTCGTTTATGAATTGATATGAAAAGCCAATATCAACTCTTCTGTAATCGGGCATCCTTAATGTATGCTCATATCTCTCGGTATCAGGTGCTCCAAAAGGTAATCCCGTATTGAATAGTAGCCGAAGGTGTATTTTGAGATAAGGGTGACCTGGAATGTAGTCTTGAAAGAATATTGAGAAATTAACTCGCTGATCCGTAGGGCGTGGTATATATCCTGGTTCAACTCTTACACTATCAGCAACTTCGGTATCAATTGTAATTCCCGATATAATTTTATCTCCGTCAGCATTGTAATAATCATAATAAAAATCATCATAAATATCCTCCTTTGATTGCATCAACGACAAACTCATCCAGCTATCAACACCTTTAACAAACTCACCATAAATTTTAAAATCAATACCTGTTGCATATCCTTTTGCAAGTTGATCACTTAGATATCGAATTCGAACATTATCGACATAATAAGGTATAAGGTTATCCAGAATTTTATAATAAACCTCGGTAGTAAAAATAAAAGGCCGATTCCATGATCTGAATCTTAAATCGCTACCAGCAATAAAGTGAGTTGATTTTTGTGATTTAATATTGTGGTTGATTGTTCCATCAACATTACGCATCTCCCTATAGAAAGGGGTTTGGTAATAAATTCCAGTAGCAAACCGGAAAACTAAATTAGGATTCTTTGCTGGCTTATACGAGAAATTAGCCCTTGGAGCAAGCAAAAATTCATTATTAAAATCCCAATAATTAGCCCTTAGTCCTACCGTAAAAGAAACTTCATCATTATTTTTTCTGACCAGATTCCATTGATTTGACAAATATCCGGTAAGTTTGTTAGTGTTCAGGTTATTATTTGCACTTACAAAATCTTTTAACTCAAAGTTTGGATTTTGGGGATTTGGATTACCAGGAGTGTCCGTAGGGTTTGGTAACGAATAACCTGCTGAATCAACCATTTCCCATTCACGTAACTTATCATCTACAGTTTGGTTCTGATAACGTAAACCCCACTTCAGATTGATTTTATCTTTTATCATAGTGCCCCTATGTTCCGCAGAAATCACGCTTGCATTAAAATAATTACGTGCATGCAGCAAATATGTACCAACCCCTTGTGTTTGAACAGCGTCACCATATTCCTCACTACCGGGATTATTTTCTACTTGTCCAATCCAGTATTGTCCTTGTATATCGTATGTTTCTGATTCATCAGTATTGAATGCTGATAGAATAAGTTTTAAGTTAGTATTTCTGTTTGGTTTGTGCTCAAGAGTTAATCCCCCCTGAAATAAATCGTAGCGATCAGTTTCGTTACCATCAAAATAAACCTTAAACCGTATCACCTCCTGAAATGTCCCGAAATCTGTTTCACGATTGGCAGGAACCACTTTGTATTTATTGTGCGAATAATATCCCAGAAAAGACAAATTCCACCTACTGCTCAACTTATAAGTGATTAGAGATTGGATATCCATAAACTCTGGTTGGTATTCACCTTGAGTTTGCAGACTATTTAGCAAATATTTGTTCGTTTTATATCTTGTACCAACCAGATATGTGAGCTTTCTATTAGCTGCTAAACCTCCAAAATTCAGTTCAGCGCCAAGCAGACTAGCCGAAAATGAACCACCAAATTCTGTAGGGGTTCTGTATTTCACATCTAATACTGAAGACATTTTATCGCCGTATTGAACTCCAAATCCACCTGCTGAGAATAGTATTGAAGATACCAGGTATGAATTAATAAAGCTAAGGCCTTCCTGCTGCCCTGAATTTACAAGAAAGGGCCGGTATATTTCTATGTCGTTTACATAAACGAGGTTTTCATCAAAATTACCACCTCTAACCGAATATTGAGAACTCATTTCATTTGATGAAGAAACACCCGGTAACGTTACTAAAATATCTGAAAGACCTTCTGTTAAAGATGGTGCTAGAACAGCATTCTTGGGGTTCAAGCGTATCATACTCTGTGTCCGCAGTTGCTCATCTTTAACTTCAAATCCGGGAAGCTCTGTTGATATTACTTTAAGATCAATTTTCAACAATTTGGTTTCACCAGGTTTGAGATTTAATTTCATACTATTGTCAGCAAAGCCAACAAATGTTACTGCAATTGTAACATCTTTATTTGCAGGCACTTTTAGTGTGAAATTTCCATCTTTATTAGTTGTTGTTCCTCCCTTTTTACCAACAATGGAGACATTCGCGAGCTCGATAGCTTTACCTTTACTATTAGTTACCTTACCTTCAACAGTTGCAGTTTGAGCAACTATATTACCTTGCAACCCAAATAACAGCATGATTGCAAATGAAAATATTAATATATATATAGTGCCTCTGGCTTTCATTACATGGTAAACTTAAAAGGTGCAAATTTATTATAAACTAATTAGCCATCGCAAGTTTTTTATATCTTTAACGGATTCAATTAACTTAAGACCTAATATTATGAAAAGACAAAAGACAAAAGACAAAAGACAAAAGACAAAAGTTAGCAATTAGTAAAATGCGTATTATTCTGTTCCTGTTTATATTATCTGTGGTCGGATTAAGTGGACAAACAACAGTAGATAATATTAATTTGCCATCAAGTAATGGGGGCGGTGGTTCATTTATTGGAAGTATCATTGAAGCGAATACCAAAATCTTTGCATACTCAGCAGATGGTATTTCGATTTACAACTCTTCAGGTACATTTCAGGAAAAAATTTATTTTACAGAAACAATGGGCAAGTTCAATCCTGTTTACTTTAACGGATGGTTGTATGTACCTGACCAAAGTATAATGGTTTATAATGATGAACCAGGGAATCAATATGTTTACGCTCTCACTCCCAAACTTAAATTGCTTGTTATTAACACTGTTGCAACAGGAAACCCTGCAACACATCAGTATTGGTTAACCTCATTAAGTACTATTGTAGGAGGTGGTGAAGCTTTTTTAGATAATGAATTTGACTCTCAAGATGGACGTGTTATCCTCAGGTACGATAATGATGCTAATACGGTTAACCCTGCTGATAGACATCACCGATTATATGTATTGGTGAATGGGCGAGATAAAGACCCTAATAATAACCAAACTGGTAATTTTCATGAGAAGAGAACAATTTTTGGTATTTACGACATTGATTATAGTATCGCTCCCGAACTGAGTGGACATACAAGTTTATTTTATACTGAAAAAAATATACCAACAGACGATTATGGAGCCCAAATTAACAATTATGTTTTTAATGAAGAGAATAACTATTTCTATTTGATAAGATTGGGGTTAAGGGATGACAATGCCCAGCCAGATCCTATTTCTACTGCATTAATCGACATAAAAAACATAACACCTGGTGAAGTTGAACATGTAACTACTATACAATTTGAAAACGATGGTGGGGTTGGTTGGTTTAAAATGGGTAAAGTGCTGTATGTTAATAAACCTGGTGTTCCTGGTGATCCCGCAGTTCATAAAATAATTGTATTACCATATAAATCTTTTTCCGGAGTTGTAAACAATCCCAGGTTTTGTGTTATTGATGGTACGACAGATGATGTAAAATTCTTTGATTGCCCTAGTTCAATGATTACAGATGCAGTATTCCTAAGATCACATAACGATTTAGTATTAACTTATGGACCAAATAATGCTGAAATACTTGAAGCATCACCTCCATTGCCAAATGATGCATATTACAATACCAATACGTTTGTTCTACATTACAACTCAGATGATAATTTTGTGTTAGGATCGAATTACTTTGACAATGATAACTCAATTAGTACATCAGATTACGACACTAACACAGCAATCCACTTAACCAAATTTGATGAATCTACTGCTATAATAAGTAAAAAAGATGGGATTGCGTTGTTAAAACATAATGGTTCAGATTACGCTTACTCTCTGTTACATGGTGGCGAATCAAACTTTTTTGGCAAAGGTGCTGTTATAGAAAATAAGGCATTTATTAACAATACTGTTAAAAATGGAATAGAAATACTAATTGAAAGTAATGGATCTCCTGTTTATTCGGAAACAGAAAAAACTGCATATCCTGCATATCACATATGTGCTAATAATGATGGCTCAAAAATGGTGTTTTTTAATAAGCTCAATTCATATAATACCGGTATTTATATTTATATTAATTCAAGTGGGGCAACTTTCCATTATGATATATCAACCCCTATCGGTGATATAATTTACAACCCCTTTCAGGATCATTTTCTGATTTCAAAATTTGAGCATAATAATGCTGAAATCATTGCTATAAAAGCAAGTGATTATACTACAGCCCATACCATTAGCATATCTAATGAACAATTTGTAAAAGAAATGTTTATTACTCCAACGGGGAAGCTTTATATTACTTCGGGTATGCAATATAATACAAATCCAAAAATACACTTTATCGATGCTGCTCTTCCTGATTATCCAATACAAGAAACGGAACTGCTAACGGGATTTGATACCTACTCTGAACCATTTCTAAGCTATTTTGCAAGTTTCGATTACAACACTTATGATGAAACAACTTATGCAACAATCACAATCCAGGAACAAAAGCTACCGCCCTATAATACTGAACCAAACAGCATCTTCACTATTGTAGATGAATCTCCAATTCCTCCTCCTTCGAAAATAATTGCACTTACTGATGATATTACTAATGAGATTAATATTGATGATTATACTTACAAGACAGTTTGTCCCGGAAATTTTGGAGCCGATTATAACTCACAATATTATGGTAAAGTATTTATTGTAGGATATCACCTATATGCATATAATTACCTGAATCCTCCATCATCTCAGTCAGGTCTTTTAACTGACGAAAGTTATTTCATAGATATTGTATATAGTAAAAAACATGACCAATTGTTTGGTGTAAAAGAAACTAATGACTTATCTTTAGAACATCGTAAGTTTGAAATATGGAAAATAAACATTGATGGAATGGGTAATATACAAACTGAATTAGTTAACCCAACCAACTTGCCTGCCATAGATGGCCAGATAGCTTGTATGTTCGCAAACCCATATGATGGAAAAATATATATTCATCGAAAGGTTGATGCTGCAAAATTAGGGGACGGACAAGCAGCACTATATGCCTTTGATCCTGATAATCCGGTTTGGGAAATAACAGATCTCGGTATGGCTACTTATTTTCCTGACTATGACCATACAGTTGACATAGCAATGTTTTTCTTTAATAATCGTACTACCCCATACATAAACCCGTACACCAACCACATCTACATCCCCAATGGTGGCCACAGTTGTGTAAGCAAGGTGGGGTTTACACCAAACGAAGCCCTTCTGCTTAATGATGGTGAATGGGCATGGTTATCATTCCCACGTATGAACAGGGATGGAGATGATGCTGTTCCAGTTAATACTGTGTTGTTAAATAATATTGAGCCAGATGGTTATCTTGATGAAAGTGAATTGGAGAACCTACCTCCGGAAAGCTGGGTGATTGAAGATAATATTTATGATGGTACACAATGGCAGCTGACAGGGGACTTAATTAATATCCAAAGTACGCTTGGCTATAAACTTAAATTATTGTACGGCACCACCCCCGAAAATAAGTGGGTTCACCTACTAGGCAATGTATTAGATCCTGCCGAGGATGTAAATATTTATGAGAATTATGATAACTGGGTTGGTTACTGGCTTTATGAGAGCCAGTCGCCATTTGATGCCATACCTGAAAATGTACTTGACGAGTTAACCATAATTAAAGCACAAACCTGGTGTTGTGTAAAAGATTGGGATTATCCGGATGGATATGCTGTACCATATTGGATATGCGCCGTTCATGAAGATGATGTATCAATGGATTATGGCGACATGGTAATCTTAGAGACAAATTCCGATATGAGTTTTCAATGGCAAAGTACAGGTAATCCATCATCAATAATTGATAAAGATGCAACCGAATACTATCAATTTACCGAACAATCCGATTACACCTCATTTTTTATTGAACTTGATACAACTGAATACCCACAGGAAATTGGTGCATTTATTGAGGATTCATGTGTTGGTGCTTCAACAGTACTTGCCGGTGATACTATTGTGCTAATACCGGGATATACTGAAGGAATAAGTGGTGACGTGGTTTTCGAAGAGTATTACGGAAGTCAGAAATCAGCCAACCCTGAAATCGATGAATATTTAGTTAGAAACAAAAATACCGGTACATGGAGGAAAAGAACAATCAATACACGTGAAAAGCAGGATTACTATTTCATTTCGTTTAAATCAGGAAGGGAAAAAGAAGAAAATAATAATGAGCAATTGTTTAACATTTTTCCAAACCCGGTCAACAAAACACTAAACATTAATTATAATGTTGAAAGAACGGCATTGGTTAATATTGGTGTTTATGACAGTTATGGCAGGCATATTACAGCCCTTTTTAGTTCAACCCAGCCTGAAGGTTTGTATGGCATACAATGGAACTTAGCAGGAAACAATGGCAAAAAACTGCCTAAAGGTCTTTATATAATTAAACTTAAAATTGATAATGTAGTAATGAGCAGGAAAGTTGTTGTTAATTAAAAAAACGGTTGTCATTATTACCGATCAGCCAATAACTATTAAACCAATTATTCAATGACCAATTATCAATATAAAATAAGATATCCTATAGTAATTATTCTCACGTGTTTGTGTATGGTTTCCCTTGCCAACACACTTACCGTAAAACAAGATGGCACAGGCGATTACATAATAATCTCGAATGCTGTTGAAGCTGCTGTTGATGGGGATACGGTATTGGTTTGGCCGGGTATCTACTACGAGAATATATATTGCGAAAACAAGAATATAACAATTGGAAGTTTAACACTTACAACAGGTGACCTTTCATATATTCAACAAACCATTATTGATGGTAATAAAACGGGAAGCTGTTTTAATATTCAGGATTGCCAGTTATTAATTGAAATAAATGGGTTTACTTTAACCAACGGAAGTGGAACATGGCACGGTTCTGTTAGTGGAGGGGCAATAATAGTGAAGTATTCAAATATGGATATATATAATTGTGAAATCACTAACAACCATGCACAAGGTTATGGGGGAGGTATTTATTATTATCATTCAACAGGCTATCTGTCAAGCTTAACAATAAAAAACAATCACTCATATAAACGTGGCGGTGGTATATTATTATTAAGCAGTAATGTTGAATTTGATACAGTTAACAAATGCAATATATATTTGAATTATTCAGCTATTGGTACCGATATTTACAGGATGGGAGACTATCCATTATTACATCTGGTGGTAGATACATTTACTGTTGAATCTCCCGATTACTATTATATGTACTCACAAGGCAGTATGGGGTATCCTAACAATGATATTACATTTGAAATAAATACCGGTAAGGTACAGCCGGCTACAGGAGATTTATTTGTATCCCCGGTTGGCAATAACCAGAATAGTGGCTTAACCCCGGATGAACCATTGAAGGATATTAGCTTTGCATTATTAAAAATGGCTTCTGATAGTATTTCACCCGACACTATCCATGTTGCTAATGGTGTTTATACACTCTCAGGAGGAGAAAGATTTCCGTTAAGCTTAAAACGGGATATATCAATTTTAGGACAAAACCGTGATTCAACCATTTTGGATGCCGAAGATCAGATTTATTTAATGCATGGAATATTTTTTGCGAACAATTACAATATAAGTAATTTAACAATTCAACATGGCAATGGGGATGTTATAAGTCCTTACGGCTATGGCGGTATTTTGTTACAATTGAATAACAATTCAAGCCTGACAAATATTTTATTCAAAGAAAATTATGGTACAACAAGTGGAGGAGGTAGCATATCAACATCAAATAACTTTGTACTTGATAAAATAGATCTTGTTAATAATATTGGTGGAGGGGCTATTCGGGTAGGATATGGATCTTTGGTTGAACCAGCCGACACAGTAATTATTAATAACTGCAGAGTTATTGAGAATTTCCCTGATTACTCAATTCCGGACATGGCAGCAGGAGGAGGTATTTCTGTTCTCGGTCAAACAAGTTCTCCAAATCATATAACTTGCATAATGTACAATTGTTTGTTTATTGATAATGAAGGGCAGGACATTAACAATGGTGCTGGTGCAACAGCCTTGTCAGTAACAAATGCCGGTGAGGCCTACCTTGTTAACAGTACTATAGCCGACAATACCACTGATTGTTATGAAGCTGCGGGTATTGGTGTTACCTATGGTGCAGGTTTGCATATTTACAACTCCATTATTTACAATAATGAATATGGCCCTGCGTATATGTACACACAAGACTGGGCAGGTGAGTGCAATTTGAATATATATAACTCGCTGGTGGATGGTGGTGAATCAGCCATTCAAATTTACTCACCATTTAATAATTTATACTACGATGAAACCAATATAGATACAGACCCCCTATTCTATGGAGGGTGGGAATACCCATACAACCTAAGCGATAACTCACCATGTATAAATACCGGAACCCTTGACCTACCTGACTGGATAGAACTGCCGGAAACAGACCTTGCCGGCAATCCCCGTGTTTTTAATGATGCTATTGATATGGGGGCTTATGAGTGGGACCCAACTGTTGGTTTTAACGAATACCTTCCAATCAAAAAAGAAAAGCAAAGCCTGCTGAAAGCTGCACCAAACCCGTTTAGTAATAGAACAATAATTACTGCAACTTTCAAATCCAAAAGCAATATTAAACTTGAGGTTTACAACAACTACGGCCAAAGGGTAAAAGTTTTTTTGGATGCGACAACCTTACCGGGGGTATCACATATAGTATGGAATGGTGATGATGATAACAACCACCAATTGCCAACGGGGGTTTATTATGTAGTTATGTTTGAAAATGGAAAAGAAGTTGAGAGTTTGAAATTGATTATGAATAAATGAACATCATAATATGAACTTGTGTTATGGAGTAATGGAGTGTTGGAGAACTGTATCAATGAGTTATAACATGAAAATGGAAACAAGCAGAAGTGTTAATGCAGCTTGACGAGTACTCCCAATACTCCATTACTCCAGTTGAAAATATCATGTGAAACAAACAATACATAACCACCATCAAAATAAGGTAGATTTCAAATGTATATTAAACTTGATTGAACCTATATCTGATAACTATTTTATCATACATTTGCTTTGTGTTAAAAATGTAAATCAATGAATACAACCAGAGACCTTCCAAAAATTACTACTCATGTGCTACAAGAAATGAAGCAAAGGGGTGAGAAGATTGCAATGTTGACAGGTTACGATTATTCAACAGCTCAATTACTGGATGAAGCCAGAATAGATATTATCCTTGTGGGTGATTCAGCTTCCAACGTAATGGCTGGACACAAAACCACCCTGCCCATAACCCTCGACCAAATGATATATCATGCATCTTCGGTTATGCGTGCCGTTGAAAGAGCCTTAGTTGTTGTTGACATGCCTTTTGGAACATATCAGGGCAACTCAAAAGAAGCTTTAAATTCGGCAATTCGAATAATGAAAGAGTCGGGTGCAAATGCTATAAAAATGGAAGGTGGTGAAGAAATTCTGGAATCAATCGATAGAATATTAAGTGCTGGAATACCAGTACTAGGACATTTGGGTTTAACACCTCAATCTATAAATAAATTTGGAACTTATGTTGTTCGTGCCACTGAACCTGAAGAAGCAGAGAAGTTAAAAAGAGATGCTAAAATTTTAGAAAGTGCCGGTTGTTTTGGTGTGGTTCTTGAGAAAATTCCTTCACAACTAGCTGCTGATGTCACTAATGCAATTTCAATTCCCACAATAGGCATTGGTGCCGGACCGGAAGTTGATGGGCAAGTACTTGTGTTGCATGATATGCTTGGTATTAATCAGGATTTCTCTCCCCGATTCCTTAGACGTTATCACAATTTGCACGATGAAATGATCAAAGCTTTTGAGTCCTACATAGATGATGTGAAGGAAATGAAGTTCCCAAATAAAAAAGAGCAGTATTAGAGAAGTTGTCGGGTTATCAGGTTGTCATGTTTATAATCCTATAAAATGATAATAACCGTTAACTACAATGACAACCATTGACAACGACGACAACCATGACAACAATAACAACCAATAAATATCCTCTATCCACCAGGGTACTTTACGAAGACAACCACCTCATCGTAGTAAACAAACTTCCTTCTGAAATTGTTCAAGGTGATAAAACTGGCGATACTCCTTTAAGTGAAATAGTTAAAGCATATCTGAAAGAAAAATATCAGAAACCAGGTAACGTTTTTACGGGGGTAATTCATCGGATCGATCGTCCGGCAAGTGGTGTAGTAGTTTTTGCGAGAACAGGAAAAGCTCTTACCAGAATGAATGAATTGGTAAAAAATCGTGATCTTAAAAAAATATATTGGGCAATAGTTCAAAATAAACCTGAGAAACTCAACGCCGAACTGAAGCATTACTTGGTTCGCAACAGCAAGAAAAATAAATCATTTGCATACTCTAAATCTGTAACTGGATCAAAGGAAGGAGTATTAAGATATAAATTAATAGGCGAAAGTGATAGTTACTACTTGCTGGAAATTGATTTAAAAACAGGCCGTCATCATCAAATCAGAGCTCAATTGGCTGCTATTGGCAATCCAATAAAGGGAGATTTAAAATATGGATCTCCACGAAGCAATAAGGATGCCTCAATCAGTCTTCATGCTCATTCACTAGAGTTTATGCATCCAGTAAAAAAAGAAATTTTAAAAATTGTAGCTAGTCCTCCTAAAGATCCATTGTGGGATTATTTTTCTAATTTATAATCCTTCAGCTGTAAGACACCCATCAAAACCATCACGAAAAATCCTATATATTTGATCCATGAATTTAATCAGAGCTTCCTTTTTAAATATAATAATATTTCTGATTTTATTTATTCCTTTTAATAATATCGTGGCTCAGTATTATATCGTCGGGCAAGATCCTTCATCAATAAAATGGCTACAACTAAATTCACCTGATTTTAAAATAATCTTTCCATCAAATTATGAAAATCAGGCAAAACGATATGCAAATCTGCTTCAGATATCGCATACAAGTATCAGTTTACCATATTTACATCAGAACAAAAAGTTTCAAGTAGTACTTCATAACCAGTCAGTGATATCAAATGCATATGTTTCGCCCACCCCTATGCATGCCGATTTTTTTAACATGCCAGATCAAACTACCTACGCACAACAATGGCCAAAACAGCTAACTCTTCATGAATACAGACATGTAGTACAAATGCAAAAGTTAAATCAGGGGATGACAAAAGGTCTATATTATATGTTTGGGGATCAAGCTATTGGAGGGATTATGGGTGTGTTTTTGCCAATGTGGTTTATTGAAGGTGATGCAGTTTTTAGTGAAACTATTTTCAGCAAAAGCGGCAGAGGCAGATCTCCTGATTTTACAATGGACCTTAAAGCACAGGTATTGAATAAAAAGATTTATCCTTACGATAAAGCACTTTATGGATCGTATCGCGATTATGTACCTAATCATTATACACTTGGCTATGAACTTGTGGTTAATGGATGGATAAATTATGGTCCTGATCTTTGGAATAATACTTTGAATAATGTTGCTCAACGACCGTACACGTTAGTTCCTTTTACAAAATCAATAAAAGACATTACTGGCACAGGAAAGGTGAAATACTATAAAAGTGTACTACAAGCTCGAAAAAATCAGTGGTCAAAAATTGATTCCACTAAAAATGATCCTGCCATTATTCTTCCTGAAAATAATAAGGATTTTACGAGTTACCGCTTTGTTAACCCGATATCTGATGGTAGTGTTATTGTTGAAAAGAGTGGGATTGATGATATTAATAGTTTTGTAAAGGTGTTTCCTGATGGTACTGAAGAGAAGCTGTTTACACCTGGCTATGATTTCAACGAATCACTTTCGGCAAACGATAGTCTATTATGCTGGAATGAAAAAACTTATGACCCACGATGGTCAAACCGAGACTATTCGGCTATTAAGATTTATAATTATAAGACCAAGAAACTAAAATGGTTGACCAGAAAAAGCAGGTTGTTTGCCCCTTCATTAGCTAACAAAGAACCAAAATTAGTAGCAGTAAATGCCAGCGAAACAAATAACTATTCCCTAAGGATATATAATATTGAGTCAGGTGAAATTCTTAAGGAGTTTCATACCCTTGACAACTTATTCTTTATGTTTCCACGATGGTCTGATGATGATAAACATATTGTTTCAACTGTTCTGGGAGACAAGGGAAAGTCGATAATAGTAATAAACACCTCAACCTGGGAATATGAGTTTTTGCTTCCCTTTAGTTTTGTAAATATTGCGCGGCCCGTGATGAATGGCAACACGGTAATTTATTCTGGTTCCTATTTAGGAACAAGTGATCTCTACAAGATCAACATCCAGTCACGAGAGATTTTTAAACTTACAAATGTTAGATTTGGAGCTACTGATGCAACTTTTTCAATTGAAGAAGAGAAGATATACTTTACAACATATACAGACAATGGTTATCGGATTGCCAACACATTAACTACCCTAAAACCATCTCAAAAAGTTGTTCTTGAAAATCTTAAAACCACTTATTTAATTGATGAGCTAAAGCCGGAAAATGATTTTATTCTCGACAATCAGATTGTTCCTCACAAAGAATACCCAATCAAAAAATATAGCCGAGCCGGACACTTATTTAATTTACATAGTTGGGGTCTTGCTGCTATTGATCTGAATAATTATGATTTTACTCCCGGGGTGTCGGTTCTAACACAAAACATTCTGAGTACAGCTTATGGGTCATTAGGATATTATTACGATCCTAATGAAAGAGCAGGTAAAGCAAAGATGAGTTTTGTATACGCCGGATGGTATCCACAAATTAATCTTTCAGCCGATTACGGTATGCGTAGAAGTAACTATCTAGACAATGATGACAAGCTTCAGGAGATAAAATGGATGGAAACAAATTTATCCGTTGGAGTTTCGCTACCACTAAATTTAACTCGCAGTAAATGGATCATGGTTATGAGACCATATACCAGTGTAGCAGAAAAGTTTCTTAATAAAATTAGTCATGATAATGCCGACAAGGAAAATCAGATAACTTCCATGTCCTATGGGTTTTATGCATATACCCAGCTAAAAAGGTCGAAGAGAGATATTTATCCGAAATGGGGTTATGCTACAAATATAATTTACCGGCATACTCCATTATCAGATTCTGCGAGTGTTATATACGGAATTGGGGAAACATTTTATTTCCCAGGCATCGTAAAGCATCACAGTTTAAAATTTTATTCGGGCTATCAACATAGAAAAACCGGAAATTATAGCTACAGTAATTTTATTAGATCACCAAGAGGCTATACAGGAATCAGTTTAAAAGAAATGTTCAGTCTAAAAGCTGATTATACATTTCCCATTATATATCCAGATCTTGATATTCAGGCAGTTGCTTACTTAAAAAGAGTATATGCTCAACTATACTATGATCATGCTACCGGAAAAAACAGTAATAATCAGAAACAATTGTACAATTCTGCCGGAGTTGAAATTTACACTGACTGGCATTTCTTAAGTCTCATACCTAATTTCCGACTTGGATTACGAAGTACTTATCGTTTTAAGGATAACCAAAATGTTTTTGAATTTTTATACGGTTTTAGTATTAATTAACGAGTGAACCTGATTAGAATTCCAGATTCATAGGTGTTCGTGGGAAAGGGATAACATCACGAATATTGCCCATACCGGTAATAAATAACATAAGACGTTCAAATCCCAACCCGAAACCTGCATGAGGAACAGTACCAAATTTTCTGGTCTCAAGATACCACCACATCAGTTCTTCCGGAATTTCAAACTCCTTAATTCGTTTACTTAATTTATCATATTCTTCCTCGCGCTGCGAACCTCCAACGATTTCACCAATTTGAGGAAAGAGGATATCCATAGCCCTAACGGTTTTTCCATCATCGTTTTGTTTCATATAAAAGGCTTTGATAGAGCTTGGGTAATCGGTAAGAATAACAGGTTTTTTGAAATGTTTCTCCACCAGATACCTCTCATGTTCCGATTGCAAATCGGCACCCCACTTTTCGATAACAAACTGAAACTTTTTCTTTTTGTTAGGTTTTGAATTTATAAGAATCTCTATTGCCTCTGTATAAGTTAATCTTTCGAATGGCTTATCAATAACAAATCTTAGCTTTTCTATAAGTTCCATCGAACGTTCTTCAGCTTTCTTATTCTTTTCTTCATCAGTTAAACGTTTACTCAAAAAAGTAAGGTCTTCCATGCAATTCTCAAGAGCATAACTAATGACATATTTTAGCATGTCTTCAGCAAGGTTCATGTTATCGATAATATCGGCAAATGCAAATTCAGGTTCTATCATCCAGAATTCAGCAAGATGTCGTGCAGTATTTGAGTTTTCAGCTCGAAATGTAGGACCGAAAGTATAAACCTTTGACAGAGCAAGAGCTGCAAGCTCAGCTTCTAATTGTCCTGACACTGTTAAGTTTGCTACTTTTCCAAAAAAGTCCTGCTTAAAATCAACTTCTCCATCCTCTGTTTTTGGAACATCTTGTAAATTTAATGTTGTTACCTGAAACATTTCTCCAGCACCTTCCGCATCCGAGCCGGTAATTATTGGTGAATGTATATTGTAGAATCCTCTATCGTTGAAAAACTTATGAATAGCAAATGTCATTGTATGCCTTATACGTGCAATTGCAGCAAAAGTATTAGTACGATACCGTAAATGTGCCTTTTCCCGTAAAAATTCAAGCGAGTGTTTTTTTGGTTGGAGGGGATACTCATCCGGATCAGCTGTTCCCAGAACTTCAATTTCCTTAGCGTGTACTTCAACGTTTTGGCCACTGCCAGTTGATTCAACCAGCTCACCAATAACTGACAAAGCTGCTCCTGTGGATACTTGTTCAAGGATCATTGCAGAATTATCGTCAACATCAACAACTATTTGAATATTATTAATTGTCGATCCATCGTTTAACGCAATGAATGCTACATTTTTACTTCCGCGCTTAGTACGTACCCAGCCTTTAACAACTACTTCTTTACCGTAATCTCTTGATTCGAGTAATGATTTGATCTCAGTTCTTCTCACTTCTAATAATTTTAAATTGCAAAAGAACTAAATTTCAGGGATATATGAGCTTATTCTTATTATGAATTTCATTGAATTGTAATGATCTCTGTTCTCCATGGAAAATCGAATAACCTATTATGTTCGGATAATCAATGTTTTGAGATTCTTTGCTACGCTCAGAATGACAAAAAAGGTGTGTGGTATTTCAATAATTAAATGGCCTGTTTAATTCACCGTCAATCAGGTTTGTGAGTTTTTTTAACTCAAAGTATTCCTGTTGCAGGAGATATATTTCAGCTTCATCGGTTGTATTTTTTAATTGATGTGAAATATCACTGAGTTTTTTGCTGATATGTCTTGATTTAAAAGACATTAATGTGGATAGTGCCAGATGAAACAAATCATCGTCTTCTTTTTTCACAAAAATTTTGTTCTTTTCCCAATTATCGCTTAATTCATAAGGAGTGGAAATAAGTTCGATTGCAACTAATGAAATCTGTGGATCTTGATGGTTTGTAAAGTGTGTGGAACTTAGAGTTATCTCATCTTTTCTGGCATTTTTTATTTCATCAATGATTTTCTGATATTGTTGGTTTTCAAGACTTAAGTTATCGTTATCAAGGTCATTAATTATAAAATCGGAAATTGAAATATTTTGAACCTCATCACTAACTACACTTTCCTCTACTTGAACATCACCAAAAAGCAACAATAATCTTATCAAATCACTTTCCAGATAACTTAAGTCAAGTGGATCAATATCAATTTGAGCAAGCCTTTTGTCTTTTATATCTTCTAGAGATATTACCTCGGGAGGTATGTTGGTTTGTTTTCTGAACTTTTGTCTGAGCAGTTTATTTAACTCATTCATGAGTGTTTGTTCTCGAACATCAAGAAGTATACTACACTCTTTAATATAAACAGAACGACTTATTCCATCAGGAATTAGTGATATTGTAAGAACAATATCTTTAATAAGTGCTGCTTTTCCGGAAGGATCATTAGCAGTTTCGGTTTTTAGCAAAGAGGTTTTGAACTTTATAAAATCAACTGCTGTGTTATTAATAAGATCTTCTGTTTCGCTGGTACTATTGTTTCTGACGAAAGAATCAGGATCTTCTCCTTCAGGAAATAACACAATCTTCACATTCATGCCTTGTTCCAGTATCAAATCAATACCACGAAATGAGGCTTTAATTCCCGCCGGATCACCATCATAAAGTATAGTGATGTTTGGAGTGTACCTGCTAATCAGCTTTATTTGCTCAACAGTTAAAGAGGTGCCAGAAGATGATACAACATTTTCAATACCAGCCTGATGTAAAGAAATGACGTCGGTATAACCTTCAACCAGATAGCACTTGTTATTTTTAACCATGGCATTGCGAGCGAAATAAATGCCATAAAGTACCTTGCTTTTATTGTAAATATCAGATTCAGGCGAGTTAAGATATTTTGCTTTTGATTTCTCAGAAGAAAGAATTCTCCCTCCAAAACCAATAACTCTGCCTGTTAGATTATGAATAGGAAAAATTACTCTTCCCCGGAAACGGTCAAGCAGTTTATCATCTTTTTCAATGCTAAGTCCTGTTGAAATAAGAGGTTCTTTTTTATAACCATTTTTTATAGCATGTTGCGAATAATCCTCCCATTGGTCTATTGCATATCCAATCTCAAACTTTTCAATTGTTGCCTCCCTAAATTCTCTTTCCTTCAAATAGCTAAGCCCTATTGATTTTCCCTCTTCTTTCTCAAAAAGATTTTTCGTAAAGTATTGTGTAACAAAAGTGTTTAACGCAAGCATGCTTTCTTTTTCATCTAATTGCTGCTGCATTTCGGGTGTTACTTCTTCCTCTTCAATCTCAATTCCATATCTTTTTGCGAGATAGCGAAGTGCTTCAGGATAGGAGTAATGTTCGTGTTCCATCACAAACCCAACTACATTGCCGGCCTTACCACAGCCAAAACATTTGAATATTCCTTTTGTAGGTGATACACTGAAAGAAGGTGTTTTTTCATTATGAAAAGGACATAATCCAAGAAAGTTAACTCCGCGCTTTTTTAAAGATACAAAGTCGCCAATGACCTCTTCAACTCGTGCAGTTTCGAATATACTTTGTATAGTGGCAGGATTTATCAAGTCTTCATATTTTACGCAAAATTAAAGCTATTTTTATTAAAATTGTTATGTCTCCATAAGGTCGATGTCAACCTACGATTATTCAACCCAAATCTCGTCGGCAAAAATCCATGCGGGATTGCCTGCGCCTTTATGCCAGTCAGGGCAATTGCCTGTTGCTTTACCTGTAATCTTTAAATATCTTAAATGCATATCAATGTTTTCAACAACAAAATCCTTAATAATAGCTCCAGATTTCTTCTGACTTATATTGTTATCAACTACACCTATCATAATGAAATTTTCACCATCAACCGATCCTTCAAATGTAACAGATAACGGCATAAATATCCATGAATTTTCATCTTGCAGAAATCCAATACCAGCTTTTGAAATATTTACAATTTTTCCATAATCAACGACAGCAGAAAAGTCAGTTCCGTAATAACCTTGCCAATTACCGGTTTTAAAATCATGACCACCCCTAATTGTATTTATAAGAGCTTTATCACCTCCTGCAATATATTGATTGCTATAAGGCGTCTTGATTGCTATCTTTTGGCCGGAAGGTATTTTAATAAACTCCGCATTTTCTTGAAAACTATTAATTCCATTACTTCTGGCAATTGCTGTAAGTTTTGTTGTGTTACTAATATTTAAAGGTTGTGTATAGTCCTCATTACTCTTGTCAACAGAAAAAATGATCTTTGAGTCATTCTGTATATCTCCAATTGAAATTTCCATTTCATCTATGAAGGTTTTAGATGTAGCTTCAAAATACGGAACCGGAGTTATGATAAAATCGGTTATTTCTTGCTTAGGTCTGTCAGAAATTTTAAATCCATAGTCATAGTTTGGATTTTTACCCATCTCAAATACAAGTTCTCCGCCATCCATTATCATATTGTGAGTAATATATGAACGTGTATAATCCATTCCATTGTACATTACTTTTTGTACATAAATGTTATTATCGCTACGATGCAAAGCTTTCACGGTAAAAACATTGTTGTTTTCAAGATTTATCGCTAACTCATCAAAAAGCGGAGCCCCAAGTACATATATCTCGCTCCCAGGTGTAACTGGATAGAATCCCAATGAGCTCATAACATACCATGCAGACATCTGACCACAATCCTCATTACCACTCAATCCATCAGGCTGATCAGAATAAAGTTCACTACTTATTTGATGTATCAGTTTTTGTGTTTTCCATGGTTTCCCTATATAGTTATAAAGGTAAGCCATGTTATGACTTGGCTCGTTGCCATGTGCGTATTGCCCAATCAGTCCTGTAATATCTGATTGGTGCCTGCCTGACACATCAGTGGTTGTATTAAACAAAGTATCGAGTTTAGCTTCGTAACTGTCATCACCGCCAAGAAGCTCAATATGCGTATTAATATCTTGAGGAACAAAGAAATTATATTGCCAAGTATTTGCTTCTGTAAGCATAAAGTTTACCTGTGTAGCATCGAATGGCTTTACAAAACAACCATTACTTTTCCCTCTAAAAAAGCCGGTTTGCTTGTCAAATATGTTTTTATAATATTGAGCTCTTTCTGTAAAAAGTTTAAACATAGCACTATCACCCAAACCCTTTGCCAAACGTGCAATACACCAGTCGTCGTAGGCATATTCAAGAGTCTTAGAGACTGACTCACCTTCTTTATCTGAAGGAATATACCCTTTGGACTTGAAATATTCTAAATCAAACTGGTCAGCATTTGCTGTTTGCAGCATTGCTTTTAGAGCAAGTTCAGCATCAAAATCTCTTATTCCTTTCACCCAGGCATCTACAATTACAGGTATTGAATGGTAACCTATCATACAGTTTGTTTCGTTAGCAGCAAGTTCCCAAACCGGTAAAAGGCTGTCATATTTATACATGTCGAGCATTGAATTAATTAAGTGGTTTGTACGTTTCTGTTCAATTATTGTAAACAGTGGATGCAGGGTTCTAAATGTATCCCATAATGAAAATACGGTATGCATTTCAAAGGAATTGTCCCTAACTATTTTATCATTGTGAGCGCGATAACGGAAGTCTATGTCCGAATACAAATTTGGTGCTAACATTGTGTGATACAGCGATGTATAAAAAATTGTCTTTTTATCAATATTATCATCTGTGACATTTACTTTGCTTAATTTTTCATTCCAGATAGCTTTAGCATTATTCTTCGTTTTGCTAAAATCCCAATCAGGTATTTCAGTTTTACAATTCTCCATAGCTCCATTGTAGTCAACAGCAGATATACCAACTTTAATTAAGATTGGTTCACTTTCGCTGGTATCAAAATTTAGAACCGCGATCAAACTATCACCAGTAGCTGATGTTTTATTTTGCCAATATTCTCCTTGTACCACAATTCCGTGTGAAGCAAAAGGTTCTGAAAATGATGCATAAAAGTAGACCCTTTGATTTGCAGACCATGCTTTTGTTCTTCGATAACCAAGTACTTCATGATCGCTAATTATCTTTATTTCCGCTTCTATTATTTTCTCACTAACCACACTTTCAATCAAATCAATCAACACATGAGATTTTTTTGATCTTGGGAATCGATAATTATGAAACCCTGCTCGTTTTGTAGCCGTTAATTCTACATCAATACCATTATCTAATTTTACACTATAATAACCGGCAGTAGCATTCTCATTATCATGGCTAAACTTTGAGCCGTATCCAGAGTTTGGATTTTCTGAAGTGCCAGGGGTAAACTGCAGTTCACCAACCGTAGGAATAAACCTAATATCGCCATAATCTCCAACTCCTGTTCCGCTTAAATGAGTATGGCTAAATCCAAGAATATAATCATCTGAATAATGGTAACCTGAGCAGCCATCCCAACTATCCTTCCGAGTATCGGGGCTAAGCTGCACCATTCCAAATGGCAGTGTTGCTCCGGGGTAAGTATGTCCATGTCCTCCAGTACCAATAAAAGGAACTACATAATCTGCTGGTTCTTTAGTTGTTGAATCACATCCTGCAAGTATAGTTGATGCAACTAACATAATAATTGCGTAACGTGCAATATGTCTTGATTTCAGAATAGTAACTATCATATTAATATATTTAAAACGGGTGGTCACAATAATTATAACCTAACTTTTCATAAATCGTAAAGTGCTCTTGAATTCGCTTTTGAAATAATTCCCAGTCCTTTTTACTTGACCAGTTTACCTCACTTAGTGCAGCCAATCGGGGCAATACCATGTATTCTACATAATCAGGCGTTTCCATATATTCGGTCCATACATTGCCTTGTGTACCAAGTATATGAATTGTTTCATCTTCGCTTAAAGTATCCGGAACCGGATTGTAAGAGTATACCTTTTCTAGTGTTGTATACCCACCAATTGCAAGTGGTTCTGTATCAGGGTTACTTTGATAATGATCAAAATAGCAATGAGAACCGGGTGTCATAATTGCGTCATGATCCAGCCTGGCAGCAGCAATTCCACCTTCAGTCCCCCGCCACGACATTACTGTTGCATTTGGAGCAAGACCTCCTTCAAGTATTTCGTCCCACCCAATGATACTACGGCCATTTTTATTTAGGAACTTTTCTATCCTCTGGATAAAATAACTTTGTAATTCATGCTCATCTTTCAGCCCTTCTCTTTCAATAACTCCCTGACAAGTACTACATTCTTTCCACCTGGCTTTTGGAGCTTCATCACCACCAATATGAATATATTTTGATGGAAACATTTCCATAACTTCCAATAACACATTTTCAATGAACACAAAAGTTTCATCTTTTGTGCAATATATGTCTTTAAAAACACCCCATCGCTTTGCCACCTCAAATGGTCCAGACGTACAAGCTAGTTCTGGATAAGAGGCTAAAGCTGCAAGTGAATGACCGGGCATTTCAATTTCCGGAATAATTGTAATTTGTCTGTTTGAAGCATAATCAACTATCTCACGAATTTCTTCCTGTGTATAGAAACCACCATAAGGTTTGGCATCATATTTAAAAGGTTTCTTGCCTCCATGTCCGATTAAGGTTTCCTTGCGCCATGAACCGGTTTCGGTAAGCTTAGGGTATTTCATTATCTCAATTCGCCAACCCTGATCTTCAGTTAGATGCCAATGAAAAGTGTTAAATTTATATAACGCGAGCAAGTCAATATATTTTTTTACGAACTCAACAGGGAACATATGTCGACACACATCAAGGTGCATGCCTCGGTATTTGAAACGTGGAAAGTCAATAATTTCTAAAGTAGGGATTTCAATTGCGTTTTGCTTTGTTTCTTGCGTATTTGATGCCAGTAATTGAAACAAAGACTGTAAGCCATAAAAAGTTCCTTTGGGAGAATTTGCCTCTATCAATACATTATTCTTTTCAATTTTTATCTTATATCCCTCCTCTCCCAAATCTTCTAAGTCATCAACTATCACCAAGCTTACTGAATTTTTACTTTTTCCCTCAACAGCAGGTATTGCTTCTATTTTAAATCCAAAAGCAGCATCAATCAATTCCGAAAAGTAAACAACTTGTTGCCTGAGGTTCTCATCTGTACTGAAAACTATCATGGTGTTAGTATCAAAACTAAAAAGAGATGTTCCAAAATTAACTTGCTGAGGCTGGGGGATTATGTATATCTCTTGATTCTTAATCTTTTGGCATGATGTGGAAAGAAATAAAATTGCCAGTAAAAAGGAAATAAATGATTTCATTTTGTTTTAATTCAGTTGGTATTCAATTTTTCTTTGAACTATGCAAACAAAGTTAAAAATTTTGAACTGACGTGATTATTATACCAACTTTATGTAACAAATCTCTGCTTCATAGTTTGCTAACATGGCCAGATGAGACGATTTAATAATTGGTGAAGTAATACTTACAGGTTTACACAAGACCTACAAATTAATCATTAACTTTTGTAAGTATCTCATGGTATTTAATTACTAAGTATTGGCCGATATTTCGCCTACGTAGTTTATGGTATTTTTTATAATTAATACATATTTCCGTATTCTACGGTATTGCGCTTTTATTCAACAATAATTATGTTTACAAAAAATAATAAAGCAATATTCCTTTTGATACAGATAATTACAAAAAAATAATACTTAATAATTTAAACTAAATCTACTATTATGAAAATTTTAAGATTATTTATGGCGATATTTATTTTTGCATTGATCTTTACAAGTTGTAAAAAGGATACTGTTGATCCTGATCCGGATGATCCGTACGAAAACGCGGTTATGTCAAAGGGAGGTATAATGTATGACAAGTTTTGGACTCCCGAGTCAGGTTTTGATCAAAGTAACCAATACATGGGAACCTTTACCACATTGGGTAATTTTTTCCGATGCAAGCAATGTCATGCATGGGATGGATTAGGCAATGCTGGATCTTACATCAGCAGGGCACCAAAAACGACCCGCCCAAATGTTGCATCATTAAACCTGTATCAACTAGGCCAAACGAAAACTCCGCAGGAGTTATTTGATGCTTTGACAGCTACTGAAAACAGAAGATCTATGTCATATGATTTATCAACTTATGACCCTGAAACAAATCACGAAGAAGGCGACAAAATGCCTAACTTGAATGAGTTTTTCACTGATGCAGAAATGTGGAACATTGTTAAGTTTATGAAAGAAGGAATGTTTGATGTATCCAACCTTTATGACGGTACGTATCCAACCGGAACAGCGACTTTCACAAACATTGGCTTAAATGGAGATGCTGAAACAGGAAAGGCATATTATGCTGCAAATTGTGCTGCTTGCCATGGAGCCGATGGTACAACATTAGATTTAGAAGGCAAAACCCTAGGTAAATTTACAAGAAGCAAGCCAAATGAAGTACAACACAAAGTTCATTATGGTCAGCCTGGTTCTACAATGGTTGGATTATTTGACGCTACAGTTACAGAAGTTAAAGATCTTTACAAAGCACTTGCCAATACTGATGATTTTCCTGATGAAGCTCCTACCACTGGTGATTTTGCTTTAGGAGGTATTATGTATGACAAATTCTGGACTCCGGAATCAGGTTTTGATCAAAGTCATGAATATATGGACGTTTTTACTTCATCAAGTAATTTTTTCCGTTGTAAACAATGTCATGCATGGGATGGATTAGGCAATGCAGGTTCGTACATTAGCAGAGCCCCTAAGACAACTCGTCCAAATGTTGCCTCGTTAAATTTTTATGAGTGGGCACAATCAAAAACCGCTCAGGAATTATTTGACGGCATGAAGACTACTGACAACAGAAGAGATATTACATATGATTTGGCAAGTTATAATCCTGCAACGAATTTTACTGAAGGTGACAAAATGCCTAACCTTAATCAGATTTTTACCGATGATGAAATTTGGAACATGGTTAAATTTATGAAAGACGGAATGTTTGATGTATCAGAACTTTACGTTGGTACTTATACCGGTACTTATCCAACAGGTTCTGCAACTTTCACAGATATCGGCCTTGACGGAGATGCTGCAGCTGGTAATACTTATTATGCTGCAAAATGCGCAGCATGTCATGGTGATGATGGCACAACTTTAATAATGGAAGATAAAACACTTGGTAAGTTTTTAAGGAGTAAACCAAATGAAGTACAGCATAAAGTTAAGTATGGTCAGCCAGGTTCTGGAATAGTAGCACAATTTGAGGCCACAGTTAGTGAAGTAAGAGACCTTTATAAAGCTGTTTCGGATACAGTGGCTTACCCTAATTAGATTAATGATTAGTACATTTCCAAAAAAACTATTTCATCTACTTTGAAATGGTTCACTTAAAAACCTCTCTGCAATTCCATTAGCAGAGAGGTTTTTTTGTTTAGTACCCAAATTATGGCACCATCACTTCAGCAGCACCATCTTCCCGGAGGCCACTTGTTGGCCAGTTTGAATTCGGTAAAAGTAAATACCTTATGGTAGCCCCTCGGCATTCCAAACAACTTGCTGCTTTCCTGATAATCGCTGCACCCAGCTTTCTCGTTCAATTCGCAAAAAAAGGGTGAGCGCAGTTGTAGTAAAAGATAATACAAGTAATCTTATTTAGATTTCTTTAGTCTCTTTTCTACTTTTTTTTCTTTTGGAGTTTTAGCGGGAGCTTTTTTAACGTTCTTCTTTGAGTCTTTACCTTTTGTCATGATATTTTCTTTTAAATATTTGTTTTTAGTTTCTCTATTTTAAATACATGCCCATTAATTCTGATACGAAATTCTATTCTTATAAACCTTTATATAAATGTTCGTAAAGGTACATCCTTTACACAAGTTATAGAAACATCTTTCACAATTAGGATTGTCTAAATATAATGTGGTGTCATTGTGTTTAAAGCATGCAAATTGATAAAAGTCACCACATAATGTCATGTCTGAGAGCAATGGAAAAAACAGTCCATAAAACTCTATGCTACCAATACCTTCAATCCATGTGTCCCACATTACTGATTCTTCTTGAAATGTCCAACTTTTTCTATATTGATTATTTTCAAGAAGGATTGAATCAATAGAACTGACCACTTTCAAATGTGTTTGATTTTCAAAGACTACTTCATTTTCACATAATGCCCCTCCAATATTATACCATATTGTATCTCCAATTTCAAGGTTAAAATCATATAAAATTGTTTCTTCAAATCCAGGAATTACACAAAATACTTGTCTGTTCTGATTCTCTCTAATTGCTGCAAAATATGTTGAGTTAGGGTTTAAAAATGTTGAATCAAACATTTTATATACTTTATGGTATTCTACTGAGTTAATTGTAGTGTCACCGTAAACAGCGTATCTAAAATTCCATTGGAATCCCGAAAATATATTATGTCCAACTGTATTCCACGCTGCATTAGAGTCTGGAAATGGAAAATATTCTTGTGCAATTGCTTTCTCACCAAAGGATAATGTGACGAGTATGAATACTAATATTATTGATTTCATATTCTTGTAGTTTGGTTTCTAGGGCATTACACACAATGTTTAAATAAAAGTTATTCACATTCCTCCATTGAAAAAATAAAAATATAATATAACTATTTTATTTCATAAAACAGTATATTGCAATAAATTCTTCACACAAATTCTAAAGGGTTCTAATTTGTGTTTGAGAAAAATATTAGAAAAAGGAAATAAACAGGGCCCAAACTCTTAATAATTAATAAGATGAAAAAAATTACTCTTTTATTACTAGTAATGGGACTAGCCATAATATCTCAGGCTCAAACCATGTTTGACAAAGGCGTAAGTGGATTCTCAATTAATGCAGGAATACAAGAAAGCTATTGGGAAGACGGATTTTATGCTGGTTTACAGTATACCTACAAAGGAGCATTAGACTTATCTTTCGAATATGGCAACTTTACCTATGACAGAGACAAATTAGAAGGTCATGTCAATAAATATGGTGCAACATTTCCTAAGGTACCAAAAGAGTCTGTACTAGCATTTGGCGCAGAATATTGGGTACTAAGAACAGACCCTGGTAGTGATCGTGGTGTAAATGTTGGTATTTGGGCAGGGTATGAAATGGAAAATTACACAGATTCCAAACTCTTAATTCCAGGTGACCCAGGCACAGAGGATATGGTAGAGGAGTGGATATCTGGGAGTGCTTTTGCATTTGGTATTGATTTTTCAATCGACTTCGCTGTTAAAGATGGATGGCGTCTTCAACCATACACATGGTTAGGAAGAGTGTTTGCAACAGAAAAAGACAAGGTCAATGGCGCTGACGAAACTGATAATTTTCAAGGTACCGGAGCAGGGCTAGGTGTTATCTTACAAAAAATGCTCAACAACGGAAGTTCTGTTTGGTTGGGAACTGAGTGGGATATGGATAACCTAGAAAATGCTAACGATACTTCATTCGAAGTTACATTAGGTTTCAACCTAGGTTTTGCAAAATAATATTAATTACCTGATTAACAAGGGGGTTAAGGCTCAGAAAACATGAGCTTTAACCCTCTTTTTTTGTGTATCTTTTTTTATGAATAATAGTTGATTTAATTTTAAATTTCTCAAACTATAATTAAATTTGGTAGAAATAAAGCACGTAATCTGCCGCTATTCATACAATTTAACGTTAACAGCAATAATGAAACGTCCTAATTGTTATGACTAAAGATTAAATAAGTATATTCAAGCCCTGCACAGCATATTAGCCTTCAAAAAGAGAGATAATGAGCGAAAATATATTAAACTTGATTCATCTTCGGATACAGCTAGGTTAAAGAGTTGGAAAATAAAAATTAATTATATATGAAAAGAGCTATTAAAATTGTTCCCCCAGAAAAGTTTGCTAACCTTAGTCTGTCTAGGCCAAAAGAAAAAGCTGTGGGGCTTCCTGCTTTTACTTCTTCGATTAAGCATGTAAGTAGGGAATTAGGTATTTTACATGGAATTAAAGTACTGAAACGGATGAATCAAAAAGGTGGTTTTGATTGCCCCGGCTGTGCATGGCCAGATCCAGATGGTAAACGATCGAAACTAGGTGAGTATTGTGAAAATGGAGTAAAAGCCATAGCAGCGGAAGCAACAACCAAAAGAGTTACTCCTGAGTTTTTCGCAAAATATACTGTTGAAGAACTGAGTGAACAAACCGATTTTTGGATCGGAAAACAAGGACGTTTAACTCATCCAATGTATTTAGCAAAGAACAGTTCAAAATATGTACCTATTAGTTGGGATGAAGCTTTTAATAAAATTGCAACTCAAATAAAAGGTTTAACTTCTCCTGATGAAGCCTGTTTTTATACTTCCGGAAGAATTAGTAACGAGGCGGTTTTTTTATATCAGTTATTTGTTAGGCAAACAGGTACTAATAACCTTCCTGATTCCTCAAATATGTGTCACGAAGCAAGTGGGATAGGATTGTCTGAAACAGTAGGTATTAGCAAAGGCTCTGTAACCTTAGAAGATTTACACCAATCGGAATTGATTGTGGTTATGGGACAAAACCCAGGGTCCAATCACCCTAGAATGTTGTCTGCATTAGAAAAATGCAAAAAAAATGGTGGTAAAGTAGTTATTGTTAACCCTATTCCTGAAGCAGGAAACAATGCATTTGTTAATCCTCAAAACCCTTTATCAATATTAAAAGGAGGAAGACAGCTTTCGGACTTATTTCTACAAGTAAAAATTAATGGAGACATAGCCCTTTTAAAAGCTGCAATGTTTTTATTACTTGAAGAAGAAAACAAGAAACCTGGTAGTGTATTTGATTTAGAGTTTATTAACAATAAAACCACTGGTTTTGATATCTTTTTAGAAGATCTTAGAAAAACTAACTATAAGGAAGCTGTTACTGCAAGTGGTATTCCTGAAGCACAAGTTCGAGCTTTTGCAAACTTATTAATACAAAAGAAGAAAATAATTTTTTGCTGGGCAATGGGACTTACTCAACATGAAAACGGTGTCAATAATATCAGAGAAGTAGTAAACCTATTATTACTAAAAGGGAGCATAGGCAAACCCGGTGCAGGAACCTGTCCTGTTAGAGGACACAGTAATGTACAAGGTGATCGTACAATGGGTATTTTGAAAGCTCCCTCAACAGCTCTCTTAGATAGTATTGATAAAAACTTCTCTATTACTTCTCCAAGAAAACACGGATATGATGTAGTAGAATCTATTAAAGCAATGGATGAAGGAAAAATTAAGTTATTAATGGCAATGGGTGGTAATTTTGTTTCTGCTGCACCAGATAGTGAATTTACAGGTAAAGCTGTGCAAAAGTGTAACTTAACAGTACAAGTTTCAACCAAATTAAACCGATCGCACTTAATTACTGGAAAAGAGGCTCTAATTTTACCATCTATCTCTCGTTCCGAATCAGATAAGCAAAAATCAGGAACTCAATTTGTAACCGTAGAAAATTCTATGGGCATAGTACACACTAGTAAAGGAGAATTTACCCCTGCTTCTCATAATTTAATGAGCGAACCAGCTATTGTTGCCCGACTAGCAGAGATACTTCATGGTAATACTCCCATTAACTGGAATGAAATGACTAAAAATTACGATACCATAAGAAACCATATAGAATCTACAATATCCGGGTTTAATGATTATAACAAACGTGTTAGAAAAGCTGCTGGCTTTTATCTGCAAAATGGAGCTAGAGAAGCAGAATTTAACACGGCATCTAAAAAGGCAGTTTTTACAATAAACAATATCCCTAACAGAACTGTTGCAGCCAATAATTTTATTTTAATGACCATTAGATCACACGATCAATACAATACTACAATTCACGGTATGGACGATCGTTATAGAGGTATTTTTAATGAACGAAGAGTGTTGTTAATGAACAAAAAAGACATGCTGGCACAGCAATTAAACCATTTAGACATTGTTAACATCACAAGTATTTATAAAGGAAAGGAAAGACATGCCAACAATTTTAAAGTAATTGAGTATGATATTGCAAAAGGGTGTGTAGCAACTTATTTTCCTGAAGCTAATGTATTGGTTCCAATTGATAGTGTTGCTAAAAAAAGTAATACGCCTACTTCTAAGTTTGTGGAAGTTAAGTTACAGAAAGTATAAATTGTAATAGCTGTTTACGAAGTTATTATTTAGGAGCAGCTTATATATGCCATGGGGTATTGCAGTGGATGGCAACGACAACGTTTTTGTAGCCAATTTCAATGGTAAGAGATTAAGCTACATAGCTGGTGCAAACACATCTAGCTTACCTCCAGGTTTTAATACTGGTGATCCAATTTCACCTGATGGCGGATACACTTTCGACGGATTTGAGAGAGTTACGGGAGTGCAAGTTGATCCTTCAGGAAACGTTTGGTGTTGTAATAACTGGGAAATGATTCCTGTTCAGACTAACCCTGGCA
This sequence comes from Bacteroidota bacterium, assembly GCA_002686705.1. Next base: position 7,243 of record NYYH01000077.1, on the reverse strand, counting down.
GTCATCAGTTGGTTGTATTTATTGGGCTAGCAGCACCTGTTGAAACACCTTTAATAGGTTATCCAAGAAGTCCTCACACAGAAAATTAGTATTGTCATATGAAAGCGTGCTCAGTGAAAATTATAAATGTAATAATGAAAACAAGAGCATCATTTTAGTGTTTATTGATTGCATGCTACACATACGCCAGTGGCTTCAATATCAAAATTATTAATGGTATGACCTGGTATGGCAAAGTTTATGGCACTATCTGCCTGAACACATGTTACCGCTTTACATATTGAACATTTAAAATGAATGTGTTTGTGATTATGAGAATCCGAGGAGCATTTGCTACTGCATACCGCATAAAAGGTTTCCTTCTCTCCTACCGATGCCTTGTGGATAATACCACTTTTCATTAAAGCATTAATGGTACGATATAATGTAACTCTATCAAAGTTATGAAGAGCATTTTGAATTTCAGAAAATGGAATGGCTTTGTTATAACCTGAGATTACTGATAGCACCTCCAATCGAGTGGGCGTAGCTTTTAATTTTCGTTCTCTCAGAAGCTCTGTTAAATGAATATTTCCTTCCATATCAAATAATTTATTAAAATGAAATATTTATACCTACAATCAAGTTGAATCCTAGGTCATCAGCAAAATAGCGTTGACGATTAAGATAATCACGGTATGTTTCATTGAGTAAATTTTCTACTCTGACATACATGTTTAACCTCAGTTTACTTAATTGCTTCTCAGCTGATGCCTTGAGGCCAATCAAGTAATATGACTCGGGTGGTGCAACAAAATCTTGAGAAGGGAGTATGTTTTTTTGTTCAAAGACCAGCCTGCTGTTAATTTGAAATTCTATATTTTGTAACTTCTCAAATTTAGGAATGTAATAACTAAAGTCGGCATAAAGGTTATTTGGTGGCATATAAACTAACGGTATATCATTGCTTAGGTCATGCCCATTTAGGTAACTATATTTTCCTGTAATGTTTAGCTGTTCAGTTAATTTGTAGGTTGCAGTTAAATCAAATCCAATCAGTCTAGCGTCCGTTTGCTCATATTTAAACACAGGAAAAGCTCCGCGTATTGTTAACCTAACTTCATCTTGTGGATTAAGAAAAATGAAATTATCAATTTGCTGAAAATAAAATAAGCCTTCAAAAAACAGTTTATCCTTGACAGCACCTTTTATTGATAATGTGTTTTTAAATGAAATTTCTTTGCCAAGATTTGGATCACCCTCTTCAATTCCAGCAACCCCTTGATGTAAGCCATTGCTATATAATTCATTCACTTCTGGATTTCTAGATATGGAGCCAAAATTATAGGCTACCTCCCATCCATCACCAAGCTGATAACTAATTCCAACCATGCCACTAAAATTATGATAATCGTTTTCAAACCGAATAATTTCTCGTGGAATACTGGATGAAATTGTAGCAACTTTTCTATTTTCAAAGTCATATCTACCCCCTAATTCAAAGGTAGTCTTCTCAAGGGTTTTAGAAATTATACCAAACACCCCAAACTCATATGTAATATAATCAGGAATAAGAGGCAGTATGCCTGTTTCCGGCAGGTTCGTATTATCTATCCTATTCAATTGAATACCACTTTTTAATTCCCAATTATTTTTTAGATAGTTTTTATATTTAACTTCAAAATAATTTGAAGACTGCTTCAAACTCAACGCTGGTATGTCTGATCTTCCGCTTCTACGCACATCAAATTCTTTTCGCAAATTATATTGACCAGCATAGGTAATATCAAACCATTGCTTTTCGCTAACACTATATTTTGTATGAAACTTTAGTAAAATATGATTTACTTTCTGGTAAGGGGCACTGATGGAATAGGAGAATTGGTCTTGTGTAAAAAACGGAACATCGCGCTCAAAAGCTTCCTCCAAATCAGTAAGGTTACCAATGTGTGAACCTCTTAGAATTCCATAATCAGCATTAAAAGAGCTAAAGTATAAATCGCTATACCACTTATTATTCCACAACTTCTCAAATTGCAAAGCTATATTGGCTTCTTGGTTACCCGTATTTCGTAGAAAGTATTTTGAAGTTCGGTTATCGCCACTTTTTTTTAGCGTTCCTATGGCACGCCACCCAAATACTTTAGAGTATTGCTGCAATTCGAGATTAAGGCCGTTTCCAAATCCATTTGTCTCAAAAAAGTACTTGGCTTCTCCATGTAAATGTGGTTCTATGTCAATTTTTTCAGGTTCAACCAGTATAATACTTCCCAAAGAACTCCCTTGGTACTCCAAAGCTCCAACACCTTTTATAACAGTAATCCTATTGGCAGCTAAAGGGTCAATTTCAGGACTATGGTCAACACCCCATTGCTGTCCACTTTGTACAATCCCATTGTTTAAGATGGAAATTCTGTTTCCGTAAAGCCCGTCCACAACTGGATTTGAAATTCCACTACCGTTATTAATGGTACTTACACCTGAAATATTTTCAAGCATCGATGCTAAATTCTTATTGGAATTTTGCGTTATGTTTTCCGAATTTAACGACTGAGTTTCTTCTGTGGTAACTTCTCCACCCTCCCCTGTTATGGACACTTCGTTCAAAAGATGGCTATTATGATCTAAAAATATTGTTAAAACAGTATCACCAGAGATATGTAAATATAACTCCTGTGTTTCGCATCTAATGTGACTGATGGAAACATGATATTTTCCAGGACACATGGTTTTAGTACTGAAATAACCCGCACTATCAGTCACATATCCCGACTGCAGTTCTTTTACAAAGATATTAGCATAAATAATAGGCGTATCTGTACTCAAATCTTTTACAAAACCCGAAACAGTCAAGTTACAGTTCTGAGCGTAAGTGACTACAGATAAGCCTAAAATGATAATAACGGCTATATATTTACTTAACTTCCACATTAAATACAACTTCTATATCTGTCTCACCTCCAGCATTAGTGATATCACCATTTGAAACACCTAAAGCAAACTTGTCTGGTTCATGGCGCAAAATTACAGTAATTGTTCCATTCCCTGGCCCTTCTGTGGTTACTGTTGTTAATAAACCAATGGGATTGCCGTTTGCATCCATATCATCATAAGAAAAGTTAACTCCACTTAGAGAAGTTTGAAAAAAGAACTGATGTTCGTCCGCTTCTTCTTCTACCTCCTCGGTTATATTTCCTGGCGGGGTCTCCAACTCATTTAATAACTCCAAAAAACCAATATAGGTAGTGTTCATGGCAAGAGTGCCCCCTGTTATTATTGGTGGATTACCACCATCACCATCTAAATCTTGAAAGGTAAATACAACAGGAGTTCCACCATCAGAGGGCGTTAATGTGTAGTTGAGTGTTGTAATAACCTCTTCTTCATTAGGAATAACTGGATCATCTTTTTTACAACCAGTGAATAGCAACATAGACAATGCTAGAATAGATAGGCTTAAAATTAATTTATTCATTTTTTAATGTTATTTATTATTTTACAATGCAGCAAAGATAATATATAATTGCAACATTGTTGCATCTAATATTAAGTTATTTTAAATTATTAATATTTGTAATAACTTTAACTCCTCAAGAGGATAACAATACTTGCAAGATCAAATGTTTATGATATATATATAAATTAGCATTCTAATTATTAAAATAATACCAATGATAAAAAAACTTCAACTTATAATAATTATTAGTGCATTGCTACTTCCTTTTAATTCATCAAGAGCATGCACAGAAATACTAGTTAAAGCAAAGGACTCATCAGTAGTAACTGTAAGGAGCATGGAATTTGGGATAACCCTTTACTCAGATCTTGTGATACAACCAAGAGGCGAAATTTTTACAAGTCTTACACCAGATAGCACATCTGGTATGCAATGGACAAACAAATATGGTTATGTATACATGAGTGCCATGGGATACTCTGTGGCAATTGATGGCTTAAACGAAGCTGGGTTGTCATTTGGAGGGCTTTATCTACCTAATTACACTGTTTATCAAGATGTGCCAAAGGGGGAAGAGTCCAAAGCACTTTGGAATTTGGATTTCGGATCATGGGTACTGGGAAATTACAGCACTGTTGAAGAAGTAAAAACTGCTTTACAATCGGTTTACGTATGCTTTATGGAATCATTTCCAGTTCCTAGCCCATTGCACTTTAATGTTACAGATGCCACAGGCAAGTCCATAATAATTGAATACACAGCTGAAGGATTACAAATTTATGATAATGTCGCGGGAGTGCTAACAAACTCGCCCCCTTATGACTGGCACATGTCTAATATCACCAACTATCTTAACCTATCACCAAATAATCCTGAACCTACATTAATTAACGGTAAATTATTTACATCCGTTGGGCAAGGCGCTGGCATTGTTGGAATACCCGGTGATTGGACGCCTCCATCACGTTTCATAAGGGCATTATTTATGTCGCTAACTGCTACATCCGCTAATAATACAGCAGAAGCCATTAACCTTGGATTACATTTTTTCAACGCCCTTGACATTCCAATTGGAGTATCACGAAGCTACTCTAGCAGATCTTGGGTATCACCCGATGGGAAAGAAGAATATGATTACACTCAATGGGTAACAATTAGAGACTTAGCAAACCGCAGGTATATGTTTAGAACCTACGACAATTTAATAGTTCGTTCTATAGATCTAAACAAATTAGACTTTAAAGATGGTGTCAAAAAAAGTGTAATTAAAATCACCGGAGGTGATGGCATTGTAGATATAACACCAAACCAATAGTTACATAGTTTTGTTTGGTTTAGGATAATTATTTGGTTAGTTTTACAGTGTAATTATCTGGCAGTTAATGGCAAATAGCAGACTTTCTAAATCAACTTTTATAAGGGGACTTCAATGTGATAAGTCTCTTTACTTATATAAGCACCATTACAAATTAAAAGATCCAACACCTGCATCACTGCAGGCCGTTTTTGATAGGGGAACCAATGTTGGTTTATTAGCACAAAAACTTTTCCCATTTGGTGTTGACGCTTCCCCCGAAAACCATTTCAAGATGGTAGAATCGGTTAATAAAACATTAAAGTTCATAGATCAAGGAGAGACTATTATCTATGAGGCTACTTTCATGTACAACAATGTGCTGGCAGCCTTGGATATCCTAGTGAAGGATGCCGAGGGTTGGAAAGCCTATGAAGTTAAGAGCTCAACCAAGGTATCAGATACTTATGTTAAGGATGCTGCTATTCAGTATTACACCATTGTTAATTCTGGTATTGATCTTAAGGACATATCAATTGTACATATTAACAAACAATACACCAGAGACGGAGAGCTGGATATACAGCAACTCTTCAGCACTGAATCCGTTAAAGATAAAGTATTGGAGTTCCTTCCTCAAATACCAAATGAGGTAAATCGACTAAAGAATGTAATAAGCAACTCTAAGGCTCCTAACATTAAGATTGGACCTCATTGTTTCGAACCTTATGCATGTGACTTCAAAGGAACATGCTGGGAGCATGTACCTGATTATTCTGTGTTTGATATATCAAACTTAAGTATGAAGAAGAAATTTGAACTGTATAACCAGGAAACAATTACCTTGGATCAAATCGACCTTGATGATGTTTCATTAACTCCTAATCAAGCGCTCCAAGTACAATCAGAAGTTGAAGAAACCTCTTTTGTTGATATTGACCAGATCAGGAATTTTATATCTAACTTGAATTACCCTCTGTATTATCTCGACTTTGAAACGATTAGTCCTGCTGTGCCAATATATAACAACAGTAGGCCATACCAACAATTGGTATTTCAGTATTCTCTACATATTCAAAGCTCCCCAGGTTCTGAAATAACCCACAAAGAATATCTGGCAGACCCAAAACAAGATCCGAGAATTGGATTTGTTGAACAGCTTATTACCGAGTGCGGAACCTATGGAGACATTATTGTTTACAATATAGGCTTTGAAAAGGGTAAGCTAAAGGATCTAATTGAGCTTTTTCCACAGTACTCAACACAACTAACAGACATTATTAATAGACTCAAGGACTTAATGATTCCCTTTCAGCAGAAGTGGTATTATACCCCTAAAATGAAGGGGAGTTATTCAATAAAGTATGTTCTGCCCGCTCTGGTGCCCGAGCTATCTTATAACAACCTTGAAATAAAGGAAGGTGAAACCGCATCAAACACTTTTCTATCCATGGCCAATGGAACCTTTAAAGGAAACCAAGAAGAAACAAGGAAACAACTTTTGGAGTATTGCAAGTTGGATACCCTGGCAATGGTTAAGATTATTGAACGATTAAAGTCAGTTTAGCCAAACCGTTGGACATCATTTATGAAAAGTAAAGGATGCAGTAATTCAACACATATCTAATTGTATTTGGAAATTTATGTAACTTTCAGAAAATTATATGGATATTATAATTGAATTGCTGACGTATACAGATGTATAACATTAAATAATTAATAAGATAATGAGCACAGAACTTTATACCGTAATTATATTGGCTTTACTTCCAGTTGTTGGCAATTTGGTTGGTGGTCTTGTTGCAGAATGGATACCAATGTCTAAAAAATTAATCAATAAATGTATAGTCTGTTAAAGTTTTTTCATCAATTTTTATCATATTTCTAAACTTCCAAAATCTGTAAATAGTTCTACATTATTTGTTGATGAAATATTTTCTTTTAATAATTTTCCACAATAAAATATTTTTTTAAATCCTGGCTGATACATAAAGAAAATTAAATTTTCATTATTAGATTTAATTTTAGGTAATTCACCACTGCTAAATGTAACTAATTTATATTTTTTATCATCTATCTTTATATAGTCAATATTTTTGTCGTCTGACTTTTCAGATATTTTTAATTTTTTTATAGCTGATTTTATAACTTCAGGTAGTAGTTTGCTGTTTTTAACGTGCCTGAAATCAGGAATGTCTAAAGCTTCGTGTATGTTTCTTTTATTCAGAGATTCTGCTATCTGTTGTTCTATTTTTTTTATTTCATAACTATATATTTCACACATTTTGAAGTTTTTCAAGTGTGGTAGTACCTTTGTCAAATATAATTTTTGTGAGTTCATTTTCTTATAAAATATCAGCGAATATATACTAATTATTTCAAAATATCACTGCTCATCTCACATTACACACAACTTATATGTATGTGTATATTACTTTTTTTTATCTAATCTATTTATTTCACAGATGCCTTGTCAGTAAGATTATTAGTGTCTAAAAAGCACTAATGCAACC
>NYYH01000076.1 GCA_002686705.1 Bacteroidota bacterium | reverse complement strand
TTTAGGTTTATTAATTTTTATGCTCCCCTCGCTTTATGGAGAAGGATATGAATTTTTAGAACTTCTTATTGATAATAAAGTTGATGGCGTGGTAAATGAGGATCTATTCCACTTGTCATCAACCTCAACACACTTAATAATTTTCCTAGGGTTAATTTTAATATTTAAAGTTGTTGCAATGGCTGTTACAAATGGCAGTGGTGGTGTTGGAGGTATATTTGCCCCGTCACTTTTTATGGGAGGTGTATTTGGTGTTTTCTATGCAAGGTTTATTAATTTGTTACCGAGTGTTAATATTCCTGTAAAAAATATGGCATTGGTTGGGATGGCAGGTGTTATGGCAGGTGTTATGCATGCTCCGCTAACCGGGATTTTTCTAATAGCGGAATTTACTGGTGGATATGAACTTTTTACACCTTTGATAATTACTGCAACTATTTCCTATTTAACAATAATGTATTTTGAGCCTCATTCAATCTATACAAAACACCTCGCTGAAAGAGGGGAACTATTTACTCACCACAAAGACAAATCGGTTCTTCAAATGATGAATGTCAAAAATCATCTTGAAACCAACTTTAAAACTATTAATAAAGAAAGTAATCTGGGTGAACTAGTTAAAGTTATTGCAACATCAGAAAGAAATATAATACCTGTAATAGATGATGAAAATAATTTTTACGGATTAGTTTTTGTTAACGATATCAGGAATATTATGTTCAACCACGATCTATATGAGAACACAAATGTTGCCAACCTTATGTACATGCCTGACCCGGTTGTAAGTCTTAATGAATCGATGGAAGAAGTAGCCCACAAATTCCAGGAAACCGGACATTACAATTTAGCAGTAATAAACGACGGGAAATATATGGGGTTTGTGTCGCGGGCTCGTATTTTTTCAACGTATCGCAAGCTACTTAAAGAGTTTTCAGAAGAGTAAAACTCTGTAATTATTAACTACTGGGTTGAGTCTGCGACTTATTTTTTTTCTTCCATGATTTGCTAACAGCCCTGCCAGGACCAGCCATTAATTCGGCAATGATTTTAGTTTTTGGAGATTGTTCTAAAACAACCTTTAGGAATACGGTAATTGGAATTGCCATAATTAACCCGGGGATCCCCCAAATATAACCCCAGAACATTAGCATTATCAAAATAGTTATTACATTTATTGAAAAAGATTTGCCCATAAAAACTGGCTCTAAAACACCTCCCATTATAACCTGAACACCTGTTATTACAATAATAAAAAACAATAATATGCCTGTTGGATCAAGCTCAACAAAGGCAAATAATGATAGTACTACTACAGAAATAATTGAACCAATCATTTGAATAAAATTAATGGCAAAAGCAAACAATCCCCAAAAAATTGGAAAACTGACACCAAAAATTAAGCAGGCAAGTCCAAAACCAATTCCGGTAAACAAGCTTATTACAAATTTTACTTTAATAAACTTAATTATATCATTCTCGATCTTCATAAAGGTTTTTACAGAAGAATATTTTTGTTTAAATATTGTACTATTCAATAGTTTTTGGAAGTTTATTGACCCTGCAAGCAGTAATACGATGAAAAATGCTGTCATCAGGGTCATTGAAAGAGTTTTTTGTATAAAACCCAATGTTAAACCAAAATTCTTAATAATATTAGTTTTCTGAAAGTAATAAACAAGTACGTTATCTCCTTGTACCCGTTCAATTCCAAAAAAATCTTCAATCGAGACTATCAAATCAACAAGTTTTGATTCCGTCTTCTCAAACAAAGCAACATCACTAGCTAATATTTCCTTACTTGAAAGTTTAATTAATTCACCTCCTATTTTAAATGCACCTATGATTATTAATATTACGATAATAACACTAACCGACTTAGGAATTCTTTTTTTATTAAGCCATCTCATTAATGGTAAAAAAAGTAGAGCAATGAACATTGCAAGAATGAGTGGTATAAAAATAAAGGATAGTATTTTCAGTAAATAAAAAATAAGCGGTATAACAAGTATCAATAGTAGAATATTAGTTGTTTTTGTGTCTTTCATATCGTATTTTTCATAAATATTTATAAAGTTACTAAGATACAAGTAAGTTTATATGGTACTACACTAACAGGTAAAATTCTGTTAGTGTAATTTAGAATCTTGATTTACACTTTGTTTACAATGCGGCAGTGATTGATGTGATAGATTGTTGATCCCGATAGTTATCGGGATTGATGATGGTAATGATGGCTGGTGGAGGTGGAAGAATGTAACCACCATACAGGTTACCAAACCACAATTGGAATGAAACAACTATAAACATAAAGCGCGTTTACTGCCAAAAAAAAACTACAGTAAACAAAAAAGCCATCCTATTACTAAGGATGGCTTTTATCTAGAATTAACATATATGTTACATCATTCCTGGCATTCCGCCGCCACCCATTGGAGGCATTGCAGGCATTGGTGCTGCATTTTCATCTTTATGCTCAGAAAGTACACATTCAGTAGTAAGCATCATGCCTGAGATAGACGCTGCATTTTCAAGAGCAACACGTGTTACTTTAGTAGGGTCAACAACGCCTGCTTGAATAAGATTTTCAAAAACCTCTGTTCTTGCATTAAAGCCAAAGTCATCTTTACCTTCTTTCACTTTGTTTGCAACAACCGAACCTTCAAGTCCAGCATTTTCAACTATCTGACGAAGTGGCTCCTCAACAGCTCTTTTAATTATGGCAATACCTGTTGCTTCATCTTCATTCTCGCTCTTCAGTTTTTCAAGTGCTGGAATGGTACGAATAAAAGCAACACCACCACCAGGAACAATACCTTCTTCGATTGCTGCACGTGTAGCAGCTAATGCATCGTCAAAACGATCTTTCTTTTCTTTCATTTCAACTTCGCTGGCTGCTCCTACATAAATAACAGCAACACCACCTGCCAATTTAGCAAGTCTTTCCTGTAGTTTTTCCTTATCATAATCAGAAGTTGTGGTTTCAATTTGTGCTCTTATTTGTTTGATACGAGCTTCAATATTTGCTTTATCACCTTTACCACTAACTATTGTTGTATTCTCCTTGTCGATAGTAATTTTCTCTGCATCACCAAGCATTTCAAGAGTAGTATCCTCAAGCTTGTAGCCTTTCTCTTCAGATATAACAGTACCACCTGTAAGAATTGCAATGTCTTCCATCATTTCTTTTCTTCTGTCGCCAAAACCTGGAGATTTAACAGCAGCCACTTTTAAAGAACCACGTAAACGATTCACCACCAAAGTCGCAAGTGCTTCGCTTTCTACATCTTCAGCTATTATAATCAATGCTTTACCAGTTTGTGCTGCTTTTTCAAGTATCGGAAGTAGATCTTTCATTACTGATACCTTCTTATCATAAATAAGGATAAGCGGACTTTCGTAAACAGTTTCCATCTTTTCAGTATCTGTTACAAAGTATGGTGAGATATAACCACGATCGAATTGCATACCTTCAACAACATCTACGTAAGTATCAATACCTTTTGCCTCTTCAATAGTAATAACACCTTCTTTTTTGACTTTGCCCATTGCTTCAGCAATAAGTTTACCAATATTTAAATCGTTATTTGCTGAGATAGATGCTATCTGTTCAATTTTTTCATTGCTATCGCCAACTTTCTCTGTTTGAGCATTTAATGATTTTACAACAGCTATTACAGCTTTGTCAATACCTCTTTTCAAATCCATTGGATTTGCACCTGCAGTAACATTTTTTAAACCCGTTGCATAGATGCTCTGTGCAAGAATAGTAGCAGTTGTAGTACCATCTCCAGCAATATCGTTTGTTTTAGATGCCACTTCTTTAACCATCTGGGCACCCATATTCTCAACTGTATCAGTTAGTTCTATTTCTTTTGCTACAGTTACTCCGTCTTTTGTTACTTGAGGTGCACCAAAAGATTTGTCAATGAGAACATTTCTGCCTTTAGGGCCTAATGTTATCTTAACTGCATCTGTTAAAGCATCAATACCTTTCTTAATGCCATCTCTGGCTTCGTTACCAAATAATATGTCCTTTGCCATTTTATTAAATTTTTAATTATTTATTCTATTTTTTTAAATTACAGCAAGTATATCCTTTTCACTCATGATGAGATAATCGCTACCGTCAATTTCAATTTCAGTTCCGGCAAACTTACCATACAAAATAGTGTCGCCAACTTTAACTGTCATCTGGTGGTCTTTATCACCTTTAGATACTGCTACTGCAGTTCCCTGATTTGGTTTTTCTTTTGCTGTATCAGGTATAATAATACCTGACGAAGTTGTTTCTTCTGCCTTAGCAGGTTCAACCACTACTCTGTCGCCTAGTGGTCTGATGTTTAATTTTCCCATTTCTAATTTATAATTTATTAACTTGAATTGACTTGGTCATAATTCGTGCCAAACTAAATATTAAAAAAAATGTCAGAATGTAGCTACTTGCTGAAAGACAGGTATGACATTCTGACATTTGAACTATTAATTTTAAACTATTTTCTACTCTTGCTGAAGTTCTTCTTGAGGAGGAGGTGTTTGAAAATCGATAGGAGTTGCATTATTGATATCATCTACCTGGTCCATAATTTCTGATTGTTGAGCACCAACAACAGTGTAGTCTCTAGGAATAACCATAGTGGCAGTCAGGCTAAGAATTAATAAAGCTATGGCAAGACCCCAAGACGCCTTTTCAAGAAAATCGGCAGTTTGTCTTACACCCATAAATTGAGAGCCTGCTCCAGATAAGTTTGCAGCAAGACCACCTCCCTTTGGGTTTTGTACTAGCACAATCAGTCCTAACAGTATGCTTACAGCAAGTATTAGTACAGAAATAAAAATATACATCGTTTTATTATTTAAGATTCGAGTTCTTTTTCAGCCTTTTTAATAAGGGCTGCAAAGTAACTACTTTTTTCCGGAAATTTCAAGCTTAATTTTTGATAAATTTTAATTGCTTTCTGATGGTAGCCTTGATCGCTGAATATACTTGCAAGCGTCTCACTAACAATGTTTTCATTATCTACCACACTTTCCTTAGCTCTATGAACAGGATCAAAGAACTGTGCTTTTGGACGGCTAATGGATGGCTCATTCTTAATAAATTCATCAATTAAAATACTTTTTGCCTTAATTGGAATAGATGTATCTTCAGAGATTGGTTCTTTTTGAATTTTTAGCTTATTTTCATCTTCAAGTTCACGAATGTGACGCTCGATAATACTTTTAACCTCAGCAATAGAAACAGCTTCATCTTTATATGTCTCTCCAGATTCTTCATCCTTTTGTTTAACCTTATGTGTTTCCTTCCTTTTAGTTTCGCTTTCGCTTTTCTGTTTCTTTTGACTAACAATTTCCTCGTCAGGCAAAACAACTTTAGTATTTTCTATGCTAAACCTGTCGATATGCTTTCTCAATATCCCTCTGTTATTTGCATATACTGCTGTAGTTTTAAGTTCAGCATCGTATCTTATGTTCTTTTCCTTAAACAGATTTAGTATGAGTAAAATACGCGCCGATTGACAATAGGGGAATTCGTTTATCAATCCGTTAAGATTTATAACTGATTCTGCATTTAACTTGGTTGAATCCTGTAAATATGTTGTAAACTCATCCTTATTCATAAGCTATCTACCAATTTATTACTGCCTTGTCAAAAATATCTTGTGCCAAATTTGTACTTAATTCATCAATTAATTGCTCTTTTATCGAATTTAGATCTTCAGTAGATGAGTAATCGTAAAACTGTGTAAATTTAGTTTCATAATCTTTATCTGGTTCAAATTTGTTGGTAAATCTTGCATTAATAACAATTGTAAGCCTATTTTGAGCCGCAGTTTGGTCCGCCTGAATAGCAACCGGGGTTATCTTATAATTAACTATCTCACCCTCAATAGCAAGATCACCATTTCGTTCAACCATTTCGAGATTTGTTTGGCTTGTAAACATATCTCTGAGAATATCAGTAAAAACAGAGCTTAGAGTAGGTTCTATAAGTAAAGCACGATTTGGAAAATATTGAACTGAAACAGTTTTAGCTTCTGGAGGAATTGATGCGCCGGTAAAGGAGTAAATACCACATGCTGAAAACATTGTGCCGATAATTACGAATGCAACAAATATGTATAAAATATTATATTTTTGAAGCCTATTCATGGTTAACCAGGATAATGCCATTTTTATTGTAGCGCAATTGATTATCGAATCTCATTGGTAATGTAGTATAGCCATTTACTTTATATTATACTCCTTAATCTTCCGGTATAATGTACGCTCGGATATTCCAAGCTCGTTAGCTGCTTTTTTGCGTTTACCTCGATGCTTTGCTAATGCCATTTTTATCATCTCACGTTCTTTGTCCTGCAACGACAACGATTCCTCAATTACTTCTGAATGATCAAAATCTTCGATTTCCTGTTCTCCGTTTCGTGGTGTATCACCAGGAGTAGAAATTTTCACAGTATGGTCAGATGATAATTCCGGATCAAACAGTTCTGTTCCAAAATCTTTTACTAAAAGAGCCTTTGTTTGTTCAATTTCGTTTGGATCATCACTTTTTTCAATTAGATCAAGAACAATTTTTTTAAGCTCATTCATATCCTTTTTCATATCGAAAAGTACTTTATAAAGTAATTCTCTATCTGAAAATTTATTATCTTCCTTTTTAAACAATACAGGCAAATCAGAAGATACTACGGCAGGTAAGTATTTCCGTAATGTGACAGAATCAATCACTTTTTCTTTTTCAATTATTGAAATTTGTTCAGTAACATTCTTCAATTGACGTATATTTCCTGGCCAATAAAAGTTATTTAGAACTTGCACAGCATCATCAGTTAACTTCAATGGAGGCATTCTGTATTTTTCAGCAAAATCTATTGCAAATTTTCTAAAAATCAGATGAATATCATCCTTTCGATCACGTAATGGTGGGATAAAAACAGGTATAGTATTAAGTCTATAAAATAAATCTTGCCTGAATTTGCCATCTTCTATCGCCTTTATAAGATTAACATTGCTTGCTGCGACAACACGCACATCAGTTTTAATAACTTTTGAAGATCCGACTTTAAAAAATTCGCCTGTTTCGAGCACTCTTAGCAATCTGACCTGGGTAGATAAAGGTAACTCGGCTACTTCATCTAAAAATATTGTACCACCATTAGCAACTTCGAAATAACCTTTTCTAGCTTCATGTGCTCCAGTAAAAGAACCCTTCTCATGACCAAAAAGCTCAGAGTCGATAGTGCCCTCCGGAATCGCACCACAGTTAACAGCAATATAGTGGCCATGTTTTCTCGAACCTGACTGATGGATTATCTTAGGAAATACTTCTTTACCAGTACCACTTTCACCTGTTATCATTACAGTAAGATCAGTTGGTGCTACTTGTATTGCAATATCAATTGCACGGTTTAGTAATCGTGAATTCCCGATTATTCCAAATCTTTGTTTAATTGATTGTAATTCCATCAGTTGATCCGAAAATATTTGTCATAAAATTAATCAAATTCTCTTTATTACCAGTTCTTGATGACAATAACCTACCTTAATTGAACATTAAATTGTTGCTCATAAGTCTTTAGAATTCTATTCATTGCCTTATCTATTACTTTGTCAGTTAGCGTTTTACTTTCATCTTGAAGAATAAACGATAAAGCGTATGATTTCTTACTCTCAGAAATATTTGAACCTTTATAAATATCAAAAATGTAAACATTCTTTAATAACTTAGGTTCAGTCTTCATGGCAGAATCCCTAAGTTCGCTAAACTTAATTCCACTATCAAGTATCAGTGATAAGTCACGCTTTACAGCAGGAAACTTTGGAATAGGCTTATACTTTATATCTGCAATTTTTGTATACTTAATGATCTTTGTCCAGTTAATATCTGAGCAATAAACTTCCTGATTTATATCAAATTGGCCTAGCAGTTTACTACTTAATAACGAAACTTCTGCCAATGGTTCATTGTTAATCAAGTATTGTAGTGAGTAAGTAAATAAATCCGATTCTGTCTCAACCAAAGAAAGCCTACTTTGATCAAGACCCAGTTTTACAAGAATACTACTAACAATTCCTGAGATAAAATAGAAATCAGAATTTACATCCGATGAATTCCACAGATTTTTCGAAACTTTTCCAGTTGCAAAAATCATAAGATGTTTTTCCTCAATAAAGTTTTTTACTCCTTCATCATTTTTGAAATTACTATTTCGCTTATAAATCTTGCCAAATTCAAACAAACTAAGATTAAGCGATTTTCTGTTAAGATTATAGGAAATTGTTTCAAGTCCACCGAACAACAAAGTTTGACGCAAAATATTCAAATCCTTACTTAGAGGATTTAGCAACTGAACATTTTCACTTGGGCTTAATTCATTACTTCTTTCTATATACTCGGCTTTAGTTAATGAATTATTAATTATTTCCATCACTCCCTGTCCTGTAAGATAATCAGCAACAGAGTTTTGTATCTTTTCTAAATCAGGTTGCGGTTGTGTGCTTAGAGAAGAATTGAGTTTGCCGGTAATCTCAATATTGTTATACCCATAAATACGAAGAATTTCCTCAACTATATCCACTTCACGCGTAACGTCTACCTTAAATGTTGGAATTAATAATCTAAGTTGATCTCCGTTTTCCTTTATAACTTCTATCTCTAAATCAGTGAGTATCTTCTTAATTATAGTCCTGTCAATTGTAGTGCCAATTAACCTGTTAATAGAAGCCAGGTCAACATCAATAAACCAAGGATTAATTGGATTAGGATATACATCTTTAATTTCTGAAGAAACAATACCTCCTGCAATTTCCTTAATCAGAGTTGCAGCCCTTTTTAAAGCATACTTAGTAATATTTGGATCGGTTCCTCTTTCGAACCTAAAAGAAGCATCTGTTTGAAGGCCATGTCTTTTGGACGTTTTCCGAATATGGACTGAGTCGAAATATGCACTTTCCAGAAAAATATTGACTGTATCTTCTGTAACACCTGAGCCAATCCCGCCAAAAACGCCTGCAATACACATACTATCTTCTTGATTGCAGATCATAAGGTCATTAGCATCGAGTTTCCTTTCTACCTCATCCAATGTTATAAAAAAAGAATTATGCTCAGTTTTACGAACAATTACCTTATTACCCTTTATTTTATTAGCATCAAATGCATGAAGGGGCTGACCGGTTTCATGTAATATGTAGTTTGTTATATCAACAATATTATTAATTGGTCTGACACCGATAGAATTCAGCTTGATTTTCAACCAATTGGGTGACTCTCCTACTTTAATTCCGGTAAAACTAACCCCTGTATATCTTGGACAAGCCACAGTATCTTCAACAATAACATCAATATTCAGATTTGTGTTGTCCACTCTAAAGTCATCTACCCTTGGTAAGCTGAGTGAATAATTTCTTGTATTATAGAATTGATTTAGGCCTGCAACTAAATCACGAGCAGTTCCAATATGAGATGTGGCATCACTACGATTGGGGGTCAATCCAATATCCAAAATAAAATCCTCCTCTACACTGAAATAATCAGCTGCCTTAATACCAACCTCAACGTTATCGGGTAATACAATAATACCCTCATGTGAAGTGCCAATTCCAAGTTCGTCCTCTGCACAAATCATTCCTTCCGAAACTTCACCTCTAATCTTTGCCCTCTTTATTTTAAAAGACTCATCGCCATTATACAAAGTAGTTCCTACCTTAGCCACAACAACCTTTTGCCCGACAGCAACATTAGGTGCGCCACATACAATTGAAAGTAGTCCTTCACTGCCAATATTAACAGTAGTTACACTTAATTTATCAGCATTGGAATGTTGTTCACAAGTAATGACTTCACCAATTACTATTCCCTCTAAACCACCTTTAATAGATTGATATTTCTCTAATCCTTCAACCTCTAAACCTATGTCAGTAAGCACTGTAGAAAGAGTATCAGGTTCAACGTCAAGGTTAATATATTGTTTAAGCCAATTATACGAAATCTTCATTATCAAGCAATTTTTCCAATAACCAACAAAAGTAATGATATTCTTAGGAAGAAGGGGATTTTTTAATCCTTTCTGGTCGAATAAGACCTGAAAGGTTTAAACGAACTAAGATATCCTACCCCAGTTTTGTTTTCCTTTTTTGATTTGCTCCAACTGTATTTTAAGTCGATTGTTTTCAGAAGTTTCAAGTTTTGGGTCTATTGCTAATATCTCTCCAGCCACAGTTCTTGTTTGTAATATTAGGTTGGCATCATGAACAAGACTTGCTATTTTAAGATCCAGAACACCTGATTGTTGAGTTCCTTGCAAATCACCAGGACCTCTAAGCTGAAGGTCAGCTTCAGCAATTTTAAATCCATCGGTTGTTTCAACCATGATCTCAAGCCGCTTTCTACCTTCGTTCGATAATTTATTCCCGGACATTAGTACGCAATAAGATTGATCTGCTCCACGCCCAACCCTACCTCTCAGCTGATGCAATTGTGATAATCCGAAACGTTCAGCATTTTCAATAATCATTACAGATGCGTTTGGAACATCAACACCAACTTCAATAACTGTTGTAGAAACCATTATATCAGTCTTGCCTTCGACGAATCTTTGCATTTCATATTCTTTGTCTGCAGCTTTCATTCGTCCATGAACAACACTAACTTGGTATTCAGGCATTGGAAAATCCTGTAACATATTTGCATAACCATCCATCAGGTTCTTAAGATCCATCTTTTCCGATTCACTGATCAACGGGTATACAATATAAATCTGTCTGCCCTGCTTTATTTGTTCGCGCATAAAGCCCAGAATTCGTAATCTACTCTTTTCAAAAAAGTGACTTGTTTTTACAGGTTTTCGACCAGGCGGCAATTCGTCAATAATTGAAACATCGAGATTACCATAAACGGTCATGGCAAGTGTTCGTGGAATAGGCGTTGCTGTCATAACAAGCATATGTGGAGGGATAGTATTTTTTCGCCACAATTTAGCGCGTTGAGCCACGCCAAAACGATGTTGCTCATCAATTACCACAAACCCAAGATTTTTAAACTGAACAGTGTCTTCAATTACGGCATGTGTTCCAATTAATAAATGTAGATTACCATCTATTAAACTTTGATGTATAGATTCTCGTTTTTTCTTTTTTGTAGAACCAGTAAGTAACTCAACTTGCACATCCATATTAATAAGCAACCTCCTAATACTGTTATAATGCTGCTGTGCCAAAATCTCAGTTGGGGCCATAATACACGACTGACACCCATTATCCATTGATATTAACATGCACATCAATGCAACAAGAGTTTTCCCACTACCAACATCACCCTGAAGAAGTCGATTCATCTGATAACCATCTCGCATATCTGCCCTTATTTCCTTTATTACCTTTTTTTGTGCACCGGTTAAAGCGAAAGGGAGATTGTGATTATAAAACTCATTAAAGCTGCTTCCAACTATTTCAAATACTTGTCCATTAATTTTTCTGCTTAGAGAGTTTTTTTGCAGAAGTAGTTGCAACTGAAGAAACAATAACTCTTCAAATTTTAGACGCTCTCTGGCACTTGTAACAATTTCTGAGTCAATGGGGAAATGAATATTTACCATTGATTTTTTTCTGTCGAGAAGTTCAAATTTTGCAATAATATAATCAGGAAGAGTTTCTTCAATTTTGCTTGAACATTGATTTAGCA
This sequence comes from Bacteroidota bacterium, assembly GCA_002686705.1. The sequence continues at coordinate 56,266 of NYYH01000076.1, read as the reverse complement.
ATTCCTTGATAAGCTTACTAATTCCTCTACTTCCCAGTCCAGTATTTTTTAATTTCTCCGTGGAACTATAGATGCCTTCAAGTCGCTGTCCACTTACTTTAAAAGACTCACTATTATATTCTTCAATTTCAGGATGAACAAAATTAAAACGGTTCTTGAATATAGAAGGCTTCCCAAAGATGATATATTTTTGCGAAGGTTTAAACCTGTTTGCCACCCATTGTAGGCCACGAAACCATACTAAACCTATACTTCCTGATTCATCAGTAAACGTAGCTGTAATATATCTTGCTCGTTTATCTCCAACCTTTATCATGTTGGTTACATGTCCTACTAATTGGAAATAAGTATTATCGGAAACTACATCGGTTACCTTGTAGATTTTACTCTTGTCCACATAACGAAAAGGGAAATAATTCAATAAATCATCAAAAACAACAATTCCTAATTCCTTTCTCAGAATCTCAGCCTTTTTAGGGCCAACTCCTTTAAGATAAGTTATGTTGTTTTCAAATATTCTTTGCATAGTTGATATTGTGTAGAGATGATTCTCCGCCTCAAGCGGATCAGCGTGGAAAGAAGTAACCTAGAAAACCTTCTTTCACCCAACAAATTTAATCCTATTTATATAAACAAAAAAACCTCCCATTTCTGAGAGGTTCATTGTATTCTAAAGGATGATTAATATTGCCAAAGATCTTCTTCAAACCTGAACATCTCATTTTTAACCCTTTCTGACTCTAACAAAGCATCGATACCGGTGGCATATGCATTTATACGTCTGTCATAAACATTTTGTTCTTTATAGATATAACTATCAAACAATCGTTTCCAGAACAGCTCATCGTAAGTAAGTTTCATTGCTGAGTTGAACTCGTTAAATACAAGCGCCTGAGCAAATACGTCTCGAGATTCAGCATATGAAATCCAGAACATAGGTGATGTTTGTTCCTGTCCATCTCGTTCCACAATAAGAACTGGGCATAAAGCGATAATACGAACCATCATCTGGCTACGTTGTTTATCAAAGTACCAGTCCTCTTTAACACGTAACCTCATCACTTTAGTTGGATCGAAGTCTGTATAAATAGTTGTGTCATATTCTTCATACGGAGGATAAGGACGTCGCGAAATTTGATGTATGGTATCAATCTGTCTACCTACAATTTCGTTATATGTTATTGGAACAAGAAGCTCATCTGTATTTGAAATATCATAAGCTGTCATCCGACCACCCTCTTTAAGGGCATCAAGAACAATCATAATAAATGACTTCCAGCTTACTTGAGAATCAATTGGGTAATAGAATTTCTGATTAAACTTTTGTCGGAAGTCTATTTCACGCCATATTCTTTTTGACCACATCACATCTGCCCTACGAATTGAAGGGTATGGAATAGGTTTTTTATTTACGCTCCAAGTTTCATCAGGAAATAATCCGTCAACAGGTGCTTCATTAATTATTTGTGATACAGCACTAAATGATAGCAGTATCGAAAAAGTAATAAAAGCGATGCACAATCTTTTCATCCTAAAATATTTTTAAATTTTACTTAAGCTCTAAGTTAATAGGGTTAAGGCTTCTGAGTGTTCCGTCAGGACCTTGCGCCTGAATCTTTTCAAAGAAAAACTTCTGTTTTCTTTTTCCATTACGTATAATAGCATTTACCTCATCGGTAAATATGTTCCCTTTAACATTCTTTTGAACCCAGTCGCCATTCATAATTGTGGCAAATGTGTAAGAAGTAACCACAAAATAAAGATCAAACTCAAAGTCTTTCATGTTAGGGATTATTGCACTTGATGCCAAAAAAACATTTTTATCAATTTGTCCGTCAGTCATTCCAGCAATCTCTGCACTTGGGTCAGGTACACGTTTTACCCTGAATTCTGATTGGCCAAGAGATAATCGTTGACCATCAACTTCGGCTGTTGCGCTAATTGTAGCCAGGCTTTGACCAGTAGGTTTTTTATCAATTCTTACCGTCCACTCATTTCCATTTGCTTTAAGCACACCCATATCAATTACTGGATTAATCTGCTCTCTAGATAATCCAGCCGCTGAAATGGAAACAGGGTTATCAACACCAATATAAAATACATTCATTTTAAGTGGTGCAACGGTTAAAGAAGGTGGCGCAACATAATATTGACCCTCATATGGATATTTTACTATCTCATCAGTTTCCGGATCCCTCATTTCTATAATACCGGCAAATTTTTGTAATCCTTCCTGATTAGTTGCAAAATCGAGAGTAATCTTTCCCTCTTCACCTTCTATCGTTTGCGCTCTTCCAATATTTTGGTCAGTAATTGAAGTTGCTCCACGAAGAACTTTACTATTAACTTGTGTCTTAGAATCATAAGCAGCAACTAGTACATCTGCTTCATACTTTTGTCCTTTAAATACATATGTGCTTTTTGGTATTACTCTTGCTTCAACGTTATCAAATTTAAAGTCCTTTTCACTCACTGAGGCGTATAAATAATTAAGCGCATTAAACTCTGCAGAACGGACTTCAGCAATAATTTTATTAAGAATAGTAATGTCCGCAGCAAGAATTGTATGATAGAAGTTGTGTAGTTCCCAATCCTGAGGTACTCCTCCGGAATTTGCGTACGAATATCCTTCCATATTTGTTATTAGCCCTACTTTAGTAGAGTTATAAGGTAAGCCCATTACGTTAAGTACAGTATCACGATAAACTTGCATTCTTTGGGATAATTTATATGCTTCACCGTTTTGATTCTCACGTATCAAATAGAAAGTTGTTTCATTAAACTTATCCTTTGTAGGAACGCTTGGAAGATCAAGTACCTTTTTCCGAACTCCATGTATTACAGTATCAACATAGTAGCGTTTTATTATTTCTAATGAATCCCTTCTCTCATTAACCTGAACAAGCTTATACTTAAGGAAATCGAGATATTTAATAAGGCTTGTAGCTTCTGTTCGAACATTTCTTGCTCTTTCCCAATAAGGTCCTACCTTATTTTGATTCATATTGTATTGATTCTCAAACTTAGTATAAGTCTCACGAATTTTAGCGCTAAGGCTCTCGTTTGTACTTTCCATTGATTTGTTAACTACCAAGAAAGCATCCAGAATCTCTTTAGAAACATTAAGTGCAAGGAGTGCTGTGAGTACGAGGTACATCATAGCAATCATTTTTTGCCGTGGGGTTTCTTTATATCCAGCCATTTTTTATCTATTAATTATGGTTTTAGTAATTTTTGGTACATGCTAAAATTTAATCATTAGCATTCATGGCTGTTAGCATATTACCATATACTTTATTAAGTGAACCCATTCGTTCTGTAAGTGTTTCCATCTGTCCAGAGAATTCGGCAGTAGATGCCGCTGAAACTTCTAGTTTAGCAAGGAATTCATTCATTGTAACTTGTAATTGCTCAGATGATTCAACAGTTTTATTACTACCTTGTAACTGAATCTCGTAAATTGCATTTAAAGCTGATAAGTTTTCAGCTATCTTTCTTAGTTGCTCGTTATATGCATCACCTTCTACAGCAGTAAAGTCTAATGCTGATACTGAATTGGAAAGAATTTCAGCCGATTTTTCATAACTATCTGCAAGGCTTTGCGCAGAATCGGTAGCAGCTTTAACAGTATCTGTAAACACTTCTGTAGTATTTATATCTGTTTTCATTGTATCAGCAGCATGCTCGTATGCATTGGCTAGTGAACCAGCACCTTCAGTTACTTTCTGCATATTTTCAGAATATTGATTAGTGGCTTCTACTTCTTTACCAAAAGCATAACTTAATTCACTTGCCGTACCTGAGGCAGCCTTTAAATTTGTGTAAAACTCCTCTGAAACCACAGCCGCATCGGTAACATTATTTAATTTAAGCGCATTGTCAGAAAGTTGTGCCATTCCACTACCTAACTTTTCAATTGCTTCCTGATCAATCTGAGCTTGTTCAAGCATTTCATCAAGTACTTCAGTAGGTGATTTTCTCTTTTTCAATTCTCTATCCCCTGCTCCATGATACATTCCTGCTAATTCAGGGTGTACCAAACTCCAGTCAGGTTCAACGTGTGGTGGCTCCCATGCGGAAAAGAAGAAAATAAGTGCTTCAGTACCAAGTCCCACTATAAGCATAATATCTGCGTAAGGATAATGGTTAATTTTGAATAATGCACCAATAAGAACAACTGCTGCACCAAGGCCATATACTTTGGCCATGAAATTTCTGTAAAAACGTGTTTTTGTAAAACTAAATAAGCCCATGATTTATTTTTATTATTTTAATTTTGGTTGTGTTATTTCAATATTAATTATAGATTCGAGATGCTTTGTTTGGATTATCACCTTTATTACGTCCGAGATATGGCTGGACACATCTAAATCCAATATATGATTTAGCTGTATCTTGATACTCAAATGTCCGAGTTGTAACCTGAAGGAAATAAGCGATATCTTTCCATGAACCACCACGAATAACCTTTCTTTTCATAACCGGAGGATCATCTTCTTTAGCATTGTATGTATAATTAGGATTCATATCCCAAGTAAAGTTATAACTAGCAGGATCGAAAGCACTATTAGTCCATTCTGCTACATTACCTGACATGTCATACAAACCCCAATCGTTAGGTGGATAATGAGCAGCAATAACTGTACGTATTCCTCCATCAGCAATATAATTACCCCTAAGTGGCTTAAAGTTAGCAAGAAAACATCCTTTTTCATTTCTTGTATATGGACCTCCCCAAGGGTATGGATTAAGTGTATAACCACCGCGTGAAGCCCATTCCCATTCAGCTTCAGTCGGGAGACGGAACTCTGCAAGATCAACACCACCTTTTTTACTTCTTAAATGTGCATTAAGGAACTCTGTTCTCCAAACACAAAAAGCACGTGCTTGCTTCCAGTTAACTCCCACAACAGGATAATGATCGTATGCAGGATGCCAGAAATATTTTTGAGTTAACGGATCGTTGAAGGAGTATGTATAATCATGTATCCAAGACAGTGTGTCGGGATAAACGGCGATGGTTTCTTTACGTACATAAACCGAACGATCTCTTAAGCCCTGAGGACGGTTAGCCAATCCAGCATTTCTGTAATCAGCATCTTCAGAGAAGTCTTTCTTTGCAGCAGCATGCAAATCAACCCAGTAATATTCATACATTAATTTACGAGTATCTATTTCCTTACGTCGGAAAAAACGTTCATGCTCAGGCAGGTACATTTCATCGAGAGCATCCCTTACGTCCTGATCATCACTATTCCAATCAATATCCGTTTTCCAGTTAAGATAAGGAGGATCGTAAACTTCACCTGTTTTAGAGTTTTCTTCTATCAAATACTCTTCAGGATTTACATCTCCTAATATAGTACGTGCTATTGAATCGCGAACCCAGTTAACAAACTGCCGATACTTATCATTAGTAATTTCTGTTTCATCCATAAAAAATGCTGAAACTGAAATTGTTTTTGGCTGAATCATATGGCTATGTGTCAGATCTTCATCGCCGGCTCCCATGGTGTAACTTCCCATCGGAACGAATACCATCCCGTAAGGATCAGGCTGGTAAAATGGTTTTGATTTTGTTCTGGTTCCAACCAATTCGCCGTTTCCTGAATTGCTGCAACTAGAAATTATCATTACAACCAATGTGTATAAAAACAATCTTTTCATCATTAAAATTTTGTTTATTGCGATTTAATACTTTTTCCTTTACAATTTAAGCGCCCAAAAATAATAAAATATGTAAACAATGTGCAACTTAGAAATAATTTTTCGAAATAAAATTATTATAAGTATCTTGTATTCTTATAACTTGTTTTAGAACGATCTGTTTTGATTCTAAAACAATAATTCAGGCTAATTTCATGACTACCAGGAACGCCTAATCGTTTAGTGTTCACATCGTAAGCATATCCTAGCCTAAAGTCTTTATATCTTACTCCTATCATTATGCCCACAGATTCCTGAACGCGATAATTCAATCCTGCCCAAAACCGGCTATTGTAATTAACGGTGGTTGAAATATTATATTGTGTTGATATAAAATCACTTTGAATTAATATAGAAGGTTGAATTTCAAATCGTGGATCGCTAGGGAAAATATAATTGTATCCTCCTGAAAGATATAGAGTTCTGTCAGTAGAAATTAATCCCTCACCTGAGGGATCAAGTTTCTTAAATTTGCTTTGAAGCAAATTTGTAAAAGAAAGCCCAATAAAGTAGTTATTTATTGATTTGAAAAATATTCCAATATTAGCATCGAAACGCATATCACCCTGATCGGATGCCAGAATAACAGGATCATCATCAACAACAGCACGATATTTTGTGCCATCAATGTTTCTGTTTTTCAGAACTCCTCCAATACCTATACCAATAGTTCCAATCGAAAGTTCAGTATGAAAAGAATATGATAGTAACAAACTTATATCACTCCAGTTGTATGTTGCCTTGTCCTGAATTATTGCTCCCCCAAGACCACCATGTAATATTTTAATTGGCGAATCTACAGTAATCAAATAATCCTCCGGTGCTGCATTATCTCCAGTTTCATAATCCTTAAAGCCTGCCCATTGCTGCCGCATCAAGCCATTAATACAAATACCCTCTCTCATTCCGGCATAACCCGGATTAATGAACATAAAAGATTCCTTGTATTGTGTAAATATTGGAGATTGTTGTCCAAAAGAAGAACTGAATGGAAAAATAACAAGTGAAAATAGTATGCAAAAAGTTAGTCGTTTCAAATTCAAAATTTTGATCTGCTAAAGTAAAAAAAACATAAGTAATAACTCAATTAATGCCATATTTGTTGTTTTATCGATCCAATTTATAGTAACCCATTGTCATTGTGCAACATACATCAGTAATTGTTAGTTGCTCAACGGGAAACTAAATAACTCATTATATATAGGTGCCTTAGATGTCAGAATACTCTCATATAATATTACTCTGTCAATTGCAACTTTTTGAATATATACATTCCTTACTTTCTCTATTTCATAATTAAACAATTGCTTACCAGTAATTTTAGTAATCCTGCCTACAGTTAAATGAGGAATAAAATTTTGCCTGTCCTTTGGAAAACCCGCATTGTGAAGACTGTCTAATAGCCTGATTCCTAGGTTTTTCATTTGCTTATTCTCATTAATTCCAAACCAAATAACGCGTGGTTTATATTTGCTTCCAAAAATCCCTACATTATTTAATTCTATATCCAGAACTTTAGTTAATGTAAGAGTATTTATCATTACTTCAGAGATGGTTGAGATTTTTTCTTCTGGTGTAGTACCAAGAAATTTTAGTGTAATGTGAAAATTATCAGGATGCACCCACCTGATTTTATCATACTGAAGAGCTTTCTTCAAAGAATAATATATCTTCAATAAATTATCATCTGGAATTAGTTTCACAGCTATAAAAAGACGTTTCATCAATTTTATTCAACAATGTTCTTACAATAATTTCAATTTTGGCTTCACACGAGCATGCTAATGTAATTATTTTTTATCTGGTTTAACTCGATAAATAACTATATTTGCCAGCTCGAAATTAGACAAACCATTTAGGGGAATTAGCTCAGTTGGCTAGAGCGTTTGACTGGCAGTCAAGAGGTCATCGGTTCGATTCCGATATTCTCCACTCTGATTAGAAAGTCTTGCAAACGTGAAAATTTGCAAGACTTTTTTTTTAATATAATACTTCATTGTATAATAAACATTCAAACTACAAAAGTAGACTCAACTCACTAAAGTTACAGCACAATCATTTTCTTTGTTTGAATAATCTGTTTGTTTACCAAAAGTGAATAAGTAAAGACCGCTTTTAGCCTCGGTACACTTTTCCTTTCAAATCTAATTTCTAAATCACAACAAAATAAATCTGGAATTTGATTTTCGGTATAAAATGTTGTACATTTGACCACTTCTGGTAAAACAAGCACAAAATAAGAAGGAACTGGGAAGACAATTATTAAGCATAATTAGTTTAGTAAACTATAGTAATTCTTCACAATTAACACGGATTTACTGAAATCAAAATAATGATATAACAATCATATCACGAATAACTGTTTTTAACTAAATTAGCCATAATGCAAGCCGCCAATTTGGCTTATTTATTACTAACCGCGGCATTAAAAAGGAGAATCTATATGAAACATTTCTACAAGTTTTTAGTGATCTTTGTCATCGCAATTGTGAGTATTAATATCAGTACCGAAGCACAAGTTGTTTACTATGTAGGCAATGGGGGCGTTTGGGAGAACTGGGATATCTATTCTTTTGATATAGGTAGTGATACCGAAACCAGGTTAACTACTAACTCCGCAATTGATAATCACCCTTCAATTTCTCATTTTGACCCAAACGAGATAGCCTTTAGCTCTACTCGTGATGGTGGAGAATTCGACATCTATATTGCAGATGTAGATGATATTGATAATACAGCAGTTCGCCTTACTTTTAATAATGACTATCCCGATCGTCATCCTCATTGGCACCCAAATGGTGATTTAATAGTTTACACGTCAAAGGATCGGCCAGTTACAACTACACATATACTTGCGACAGAGTGTAGTGAACCGATTATCACCTTTGAAACACGCTACTATGAGGGCTTGAATCTTATTGACATTACTAATCCCGGAACTGTTATACCTCTTGATATTAATACCGCCTGGGATATTACAAATGATCCGAATATATGGATTGAAGGCGATAGTATCTATGTAGGGCATCCCTCATTTAATCACCAGGGAAATTTAATGGTATTTACTGCTGCAATTGACGGACAAGGTAAAAACTGGGAAGTTTATATTGCAGGGTTCGATCCAATTAATATTGGTCTTATACCAAACTCATTAGTCAGAGTTACACATGGCCCAGATGATGGTGGTAATCCTATCAAGATGTCGGGAGGAGCCTCATTCAGTCATGACGACACAGAGATAATTTTCAACTCGACCCGGATTACTGGTGGAAATTCTCAAATATTCTCTGTTCCTGTTTCAGGAAATAATTTAGTACTGCAGGAATCTTACCGCCGTACCTGGCATCATGGAAATGATTATGTACCTGAGCCATTGGAAAATGGTGATATAGTGATTTCATCTGACTTAGGTCCACAAACAATATGCGAATGCGATGCAGAGCCAGGAGCTACCGATGACCTTGATGTTGTTTTGTTGGATAAAGACGACTATGGATCTAGAACCATTCTTGGCGAAGAAAGTTCACAGGAAACTCTTCTTTTGGCTGATGAAGTTTCTTGGTTCTGTGGGCTTAAGCCTAATCTTACTCAATGCACATTCCAACCTCGTATATTCAGCGTGGAGTCATTGTGGTTAGAATTTCACCCTTTCGAGTTGTTACCACCAGATCTACTTGCGGGTTATGGTGAGGCTTATGGCAACAATGCAATGTTTATGTATGAATTGGGTTGGATGAATATGTCTGACTTTTTGCTTGACGTAAATCCTGGTCTGTTAGATCAACTTTATACGGATATGACACTGCTGTGGAACGGTTTCCCAGGATGGAATGATCCAGGGCTACTTGAAAATTGGCTAGATGCAACAGCACAAACCAGAAGGATAAAATATGTAGTGCCTTCAATAATGACTGGAATAGGGCTTGGTGATAGCTGCACTTTTGTGGATACACTGACCGGCATACAAGAACAGATATCGGGAAATTATTTTAAGTTAAAACAAAATTCTCCAAATCCCTTTAACCAAATTACGAACATTGGTTACGAACTTGTTGAAGATGGGTATGTTCAGTTAGTTGTGTATAATTTACTAGGCAAGACTATAGCTACTTTAATTAAAGAAGAACAATTGGAAGGCACATATACAGTCAGTTTTAGCGCCGGTAATTTAAACGAAGGAGTTTATTTTTATTCATTGCAGGTAAACAACACTTTTCAAATCAAGAAAATGGTGTTGTTGAAGTAGTATTAAATGATTACAGATAAGTCAGGTTTTTAATTCCTGATATTTAACATAATATTTGCATCGGGATAACGACGTTACGAAAAGTTTGATCATATTATTTACAGCATTGTACTTTTTAAGCACTATTTCGATGCGAATATTAATATTATTTTTAGTGACTACTTGTTTATTGGATTGATGTAATGTCCTCTGGATGAACCCGATAATGTATTCAAATAAAAAATACTTATTAATTCTATTGTTGCAGGCAGTTATGTTAATGACGATTAACTGCAAAAAAGATTCCTCACCGGGTTCTAAACATGTAAGCTATAATCCAACTCCACACGAAATAATTATTCCTGCTGGATTTCCCTACATGATCATACCAGAGGATAATCCTGCTACAGTAGAAGGTATTCAGTTAGGTAGGATGTTATATTATGATTCAATTATTGATAAAGGAAATGAAAGAGCTTGCGGGCAGTGTCATGTACAGGAAAATTCATTTACAACTGAAGATAACTGCCTGCCTCATATTAATTTGGCATGGATGAATTCATATTTATGGAATGGTAAAGTTGAAGGCGTGCTTGAAAATATTATGCTGTTTGAAGTAGAGGAGTTCTTCGAAACAGATTTAAATAAACTAAATTCGGACAATGGCTATGCTGAATTGTTTAAAAAAGCCTTTAATGTTGATACGATCACTTCCAAAGAAATTGCCTATGCCCTTGCTCAATTTGTAAGAACATTTACTTCAAATAACTCCAAATATGACAGATTCCTGAAAGGAGAAACAACATTAAGCGAATCAGAAGAAAAAGGCCGATTGTTATTCTTCTCTGAAGAAGGTGATTGTTTTCATTGTCATGGCACTATTCTCTTAACTGATAATTCATTTCACAACAATGGTATAGACAGCGTACCATCCCAAGGACGCGCAGAAATTACCGGGAATCTGAATGATATTGGGAAATTTAAAACACCAACATTGAGGAATATAGAATTTACAGCACCTTATATGCATGATGGGCGGTACTCAACTCTAGAAGAAGTAGTTAATTTTTATAGTGACGGCTTAATTTGGTCTTCAACAATCGACCCCATGATGAAAAAAGCACACCAAGGGGGAGTCCACTTGACAGCGGAGGAGAAATTGGATCTTATATCATTCCTTAAAACATTTTCAGATACGTCATTTATAAACAATCCTGATTTTTCTAACCCTTTTTAAGAGAAAGATTATCCTGCATATACATAGATAAAATTTGTAGGGATGATACTAAGTTTAAGGTTCTCCATGCATTATCAACAACACAACCATTTTCCTTGTTTGAACAACCTGTTTGTTTACCAAAAGTAAAAAGTAGAGATCTCCAGTAGTTTAAGTTTATTAAAACTCAGGATTGTATTTTTACTAATTTTACAACCAAAATAATAAGGTAGTTAATGAAGAAAATTATTATACTGGCATTCATACTCATAATGGGTTTGGATGGGATTGCAGGAGATGGAAAATCATTCTTTATGTTACGATCAGGGCTTTCTCTCCCCGTAGGAAAATACGGTTCGAACAATTTTGATGGAGGAAGTTTCACTTATGCAGGAATGTCAGGTGGTGCTGAAGGTGCTTGGTTTTTTAAGGATTATCTTGGCGTAGGTGCTGACATAAATTATAGTTTTCATTCTGTTGACGTAGCAGCCCTCGGTAGAGCTATGATTGATAACGATCCCTTCCTAACAGATATATATATTAGATCTGAACCTTATCAAATGCTTTCTCTTACTGCCGGGTTATATTCCTCAATAGATATTTTTAATATAATAAGTGTCCAGCCAAAGTTGCTTGGCGGCATTATGTATGGAAAAACTCCTTTTCAATTGTTTGAACCTGAATATTTTATGGTAGGACCTGAATTCTTCAAAATTACTTCATCACGCGCAAGTGGATTTGCAATAAAAGCCGGTGTTTCTATTATATACACATTTAATAATTGCATTGGGATAGCAATTAATTCTGATTATATCTATTCACCTTTAAAGTTCGGTTTTAACACTGGCCAGGGGTTTGAATATCGGAAAAAGAATATCAGTTTTTTCGATTTCTCGGTTGGTCTTGTAATTAAGCTTTAACTAATCTCCTATTAAGTACGATCCTGATATATAGGAAATTCAATCGCTTTTTGAAGGAAATGATCATCGAGATTAGTTGTGATATTGTTTTTTGTAGTGTAATTTAGAAAACTCTCTAAAGGCAAATTACCAACCAATTCTTTACCTGTTTGAGGACAACCTCCAAGGCCATTTATTACTGTATCAAATCGTCTGATTCCGGCTCGGTATGCGGAGTCTACTTTTTCAATTCGTTGATGATCGAGCGAATGCAGATGTAACCCAAACTCAAGATCTACGAATTCCGACAATAGATTCTCAAACACTGTTGAAATCACATCCGGTGTTGCTTCACCAAGGATATCTGATAATGGGAATTTAGTAATTCCTTTTTCTTTGATTCTGCTAATCCAATGATTGAGCAATTCTAAGCTCCAATCATCGCCGTAAGCACTACCAAATCCCATTGAAAAATAAACGACCAGCTCTTTATTGTTCTTTATACAAAGGTTTTGGAGCTCATCAATAATTATTTCGGATTGATCAAGTGTTTGATTAATATTCTTTTTCAGAAAAGTTTCGGAAGTTGAAAATGGAAAAAATATCTGGTCTATTTGAGGGAACGTCATTACATGTTCTCCTCCGCTTTTAGTTGCAGTAAGCACAGCTATTTTTGATTTACTGTTTTCCAGATCAATTCCATCTAATACTTCAGCTGTATCAGCCATTTGGGGTATTGCTTTTGGCGACACAAAACTTCCTACCTCAACAGTATGAAATCCACATTGTAATAATAAATTTATGTATTCAACTTTTTTGCTTGTGGGTATTAAATTTGACAAGCCCTGAAATCCATCGCGAGGTGTTTCAATAATTTTAACCACAATAAAAATAGCTATTAACTAAAGCCATTACTTTATCGTCATCTCCCTGAATTTTTTCAATAAGGCCTTCATCGTTATATTCGATAAGTGTATTGCAAAGCAAATCAATCACCTTATCAGGAAATACATTATATTTTGAATAATATTCTCTCTGTTCTTCAAGACTTTTGGCCGACTCCACACACGATGTTGGCAACTGTTTAAGCTCTTTCTGCTTATCCCTGTTTTCATTATCAAAAACATTTAAGTCAACGTAGGTTTTGTCTGCAACTTGTAATGGTTTCTTCAATTCAAACCCATGACGAGCAGCAACAGTAATTCCGGCTAACAACAAATAAATATCTGCTGATCCGTCAGGGCTTCGAACTTCAACAGTTTGTTTATCTGAGAAGTCAATTATATCTCCGCTTTCCTGAGAATTCACCTTATTTATCATATTTATTGGAGCAGTCCAACCCAAAGGAACTCTTACTAATACAGAACGATTACGATCACCCCAGCAAATATTTGTAGGTGCTTCCTGATGTGGTACAAGCCTGAAATATAAGGTAGGATTAAGATTTCCAAAAGCAGTTAGTGAGGGAGCTAGCTCCATGTAACCAGCAATTGCAGTTTTGGCTACATCACTTAGTTTGCCAGCTTTAGTCATCAAATTTTCGCCATTCTTCATAATCCGGGTGTGGATGTGCAATCCGCTTCCTGCCATTCCAACTGTAATTTTTGGAGCAAATGTTACTGTTACACCGTTTTGTGCAGCTAATGTACGGACTATCCACTTTGCTTTTACCAGCTGATCAGCAGCATCTTCAACATTCGTGGGCAGAAATTCGATTTCATTTTGTTCGTAAACCATGCCGTCTTTGGTGAAGTTGCCTACCTCTGAATGACCGTATTTTATCAGACCACCTGATTCGGCAATAAGCTTCATAGCTTTTGTACGAAAGCTACCCCATTTTGAAAAGGGTGATGACTCATGGTAACCTTTCTGGTCATCGGCTTTAAACAGTCCATCATCTTCGCTAATAAGGTAATATTCCAGTTCACCCATAGCCTCAAACTCATATCCAGTACGATCCTTAAAGGACTGATGTGCTTTTCTTAGAATATTTTCAGGAGCACCATCAACTGGTTCTCCGTTTCTATCATAATAAGAACATAATATATCTAATGTTGGAATTTCTGAAAAAGGATTAACAAAGGCCGTTTTATACCTGGGTATTACATATAAGTCACTTGAGTCGGCCTCAACAAATGGCAACAAACTAGATCCATCAACACGCTCTCCGGCTGTAAGTATATTGTCGAGATGCTCACGACTTCCAATAATAAAGTTCAAGGTCTTCAGTCTTCCATCCCAACCAACATATCTGAAATTTATCATTTCAATATCGTTATCCTCAATAAACTTAATCAGGTCGTCTTTGGTAAGCTGATTTGCAGGTTTGTTCAAATATTGAACAACCTGATTGGGATTCATTGAAATATTTTCGTTCATTCTCTAAATTTTTGGGCTGACAAAAATAGTAAATAATGCGGATTATTTGCTAAAAGGTGGCTAGTTTTACTTGCAATAAACGTTTCAGAGGAATTAGATTTACATAATTATTCCATAGCCTTCATAAAATCCTTTTTGTAGGTTGTGCCAATTGGTAATTCAATCTTGCTGATAAAAACTACGTTTCCCATCATTCTGCTAACTTTTTGCTTGTTTACGATGTAGGACTTATGTATTCTACTAAATATTGTATCCGATAACTCACTGAACATTTGCTGCATTGTAAGACGTGTGAGGTAGGTTTTCTCTTGTGTATGTATTTTCAAATAATTACCGTATGCTTCAACATACAGTATATCTGCTTGAGGAACTACAAAAGTAGTTTGGTCTTCTTTAATTAAAATTGGTTTAGATATTATCTCTTCATTGTCAACAGATCCTCTATGCTCGCCGAACAATTCAACTACTTTATTTACAGCTTTTATAAACCGTTCTATTTTAATTGGCTTAAGCAAATAGTCTACAACACCATACTCATAACTTTCGAGGGCATATTCTGAATAGGCAGTAGTAAGTATAATCTTTGGAGGATTCTGCAATGTTTTCAGCATATCAAGGCCGCTTAGCTCAGGCATGTTAAGGTCAAGAAAAAGCAGGTCGACAGTATGACTATGTAAAAAGCTGATTGCCTCAATAGCATTATCACAACGGCCAACCAAACGGAGAGTAGGCACTGAGGAAATATATTTTTCTAACACATTAAGTGCCAGCTCCTCATCATCAACTATTAAACATCTTATTTCCATAATGCTATTATAATTTCAATTATTAGATATCCAATTTCAAAATCACTTCATATTTGTTGTCCTTAATCTCTATTTCGAGGTCATGTTTTTGTGGATACAAAAGATTGAGACGTTTACGAACATTTTCGATTCCAGTTCCTGATTTCTTTCTGTCAGGGTTAATCCTTTTTGGAGCAATATTATTTGAAGTGTTTAATATCAGTGTATTATCTGACATCTCCAGTGCTACATCAATTTTGTTCTCACTATAATGAACACCAATTCCGTGTTTGAAACAATTTTCAACAAACGGGATTAACAACATTGGCGAGATGATTTTACCGCCCATATCCCCACCAAATTTATAGCTTACTTTTGCCTTACTACCCAACCTAATTTTTTCCAGATCAACATAATTCTCAATGAATTGAATCTCATGTTTTACAAGAACTTTACGTTTTTTAGAACTGTCTAGTATATAACGCATCAGGTCTGATAATTTAAGGACAGCATCACTTGCGGTTGCAGAGTCGGTTATGATTAAAGAGTAAATACTGTTAAGAGAATTAAATAAAAAATGTGGATTTACCTGTGATTTAAGTAAATCGAGTTCAGCAATGGCTTGTTTTGATTCAAGTTCTCTTAGCTCCATTTCTATGTTTGCCCGTCTATCTTCTTCCTGTTTAATCTTCATACGTTGCTGTGTTCCGGTCATAAAATAGTGTGCTCCTGTATACAATAACATAAATAATAATATAGCTCCATAAGTTTCAGCTTCGCCGTCAGGATCCATATAGTGTTGAAACTCACCTATCAGATAACCAAAAAAAACTACTAAAAAAGTGGTCGACAATAAGTATAGAATATATTGTTTCCGCATGATAAAATATCCAAATATGTAATAGTGGATGTAAATAGGAATAGTAAATGGAAATATTACTAATGCAGCTGTTCCGAACGATTGTACTATTGGTTGGAATCGCATAAAAGAGAAGCTAAATAATAGCCATAAAAAAACCCAAAAGCCAATATCGAAAGCCACTTTTTTACGCATAATGTATTATCTGATTTTTAGCAAAGTAATTGAAATTTATTATTAGGTACAAATATATGTGACCAACTCTGTTCATCACCAAATAATAGCATTCATCACAAAAACTGCAATTTGGTCACAAATATTTGCCGGTAAGTAAATGTCAGTACACTTTTGCCAAACAGAAATTTGAAACTAAAATATTAATAAAATGAACTTAACCGTTAGCAATCTTTCAAAAACATACTCAAATGGAGTACAAGCTCTTGACAATGTTTCATTAACTATCCCCAACGGATTGTTTGGACTATTAGGACCAAATGGTGCTGGTAAGTCCACACTTATGCGTACTATAGCCACATTACAGGAATCTAACTCAGGAGAAATTTGGATGGATGATATTAATGTATTTGAACAAAAACAAGAGCTCAAACAAATTCTTGGATACCTCCCTCAGGAGTTTGGATTTTATCCCAGAGACAGAGCAATAAACCTGCTTGATCAATTAAGCATGTTAAAAGGAATTAAAGATAAATCGGAACGTAAACAGTTTGTAGAATACACTCTAAAAAAAGTAAACCTTTGGGAAGCACGTAACCAACGGATAGGTACATTCTCAGGAGGTATGAAACAACGTTTTGGTATTGCTCAGGCATTGCTCGGAAATCCGAAACTAATTATTGTTGATGAACCTACCGCCGGATTAGATCCTTATGAGCGTCGTAGATTTCATAATTTACTAGCTGAAATTGGAAAAGATATTATTGTAATTCTATCAACTCATATCGTTGATGACGTGAGTAATCTTTGTACTAATATGGCCATTATCGATAAAGGTAAAATATTATTACAAACTGCTCCAGGTGAAATACTAAAAGACTTTGAAAGAAGAATTTATGAGAAGGATATCACCGAGTACAATATGGAGGACTTTGGAAAGGAATATAACGTAGTATCAACTCGCCTTTTCGCCGGCAAAAATATTGTAAGGATTTATAGTGAAAGAAACCCTAATGATGATTTTAAGCTTGTAGATCCGATTTTAGAAGATGTTTATTTCTTTACCCTATCAAACTATTCCTAATAAACTTAAACACACTGTATCATGTTTTACAATATATTTTTACTAGAGTTAAAGAAAAACCTTAAGAGCCCGGCCTTTTATATCTTTTTTATCATCTTTTTTGCAGGTATACTTGTCTTTGTTCTTACAACAGACCCATATGTACAGTTTATGGGAGTGGCCCATGGAAAAGAATGGCACAATGCACCAATCATTATTGCACAAATTTTAGCCCGAATGGGCGTTCTGGGATTATTGTTTACGATGGTGATTATTGGAAGATCGATTGCCAAGGATTTTGAGAATAATATACATGAAGTGATCTTTTCAAGGCCTATTAGTAAATTACAATATCTGGGTGGTAGATTTACAGGAAGTTTCATTGCCAACCTGCTTCTTTTTATTGGTATTATACTTGCGTTTGAAATAGGAATTTTATTTCTAGATAAATCTCTTAGCGGACCTTATCATTTTGGTAGTTATCTATTGCCAATAGTTTTAATTATTATTCCAAACCTCTTATTAATGGGAGGAGTTCTATTTGCGCTGGCTACCTTAACACGCAAAATGACAGCTACCTACCTTGCAGCAATTGCATTCCTGGCTGTCTACGGAATCATAGGTATTATGCTTCACCGGATGGATAATGAGTCGTTGAAAGTACTACTTGATCCCTTTGGGATTACTGCATTGTCTGTCTATACACAATACTGGACAACGACGGATATGAACGAACTCCTAATGCCGGTGAATGCAACATTTTTGCTAAATAGATTTATCTGGCTAACTGTAAGTGTATTAAGTTTAGTATGGGTATATAGAAAATTTGAGTTTGTTGCTTTTCTTGAAAAAAAGAAAAAGCACCTAAAGGTTATTTCGGAAAATACTGACATTATAGATTATAATGTGGAAGCACCGAAAATTACTTTTATGAATAATAAGTTGTTTAGCTTTTCACAATGCCTGACTATTTCCTGGCGCGATTTCAAAAAAATAGTTTTTCATCCAGCTTTCCTAATACTTACAGCTTTGGCATTAACAGAAATATGTACAAATTTTATGGGAAATCTGGGTAGTCATACAGGTTACAGGTACCCATTTACATCTTGGTTCTTGCGTCAAACTATGCATATTTGGATTTATATGTTGCCTATGACAATATTTTTTGGTGGCATGCTTGTGTGGAAAGAAAAAGACTATCGTACTGATGAAATTGTCAACACGCTGCCCATTCCTAACTGGTTTAACTATGCGAATAAATTAATGACATTGATAGGGATTTACATACTGTATCTTGGCCTCACTATGGCTGCAGGTATTATTAGTCAAGTTTTTATCCTTGATTTTACTGATATAGAGTTAGGCTTATATTTCAGGCAACTTTTTGGTGTGGATTTTTTGATTTTTCTGCATATGGCCATAGTGGTTCTCTTTATCCAAAACCTTAGTCCTAATAAATATGTTGGATTTTTCTGGTGTGCCCTATATTTTGTTGCCGATCTACTCATTTTTGGGGCGTTTAACTTTGATAACTATTTATTCCGTTACGGTCGTGTTCCCGATTTTATTTATTCCAATATTAATGGTTTTGGTCATTATTGGCAGTCTATCCTTTGGTACGACATATATTGGTTGTTTTTTGGCGCTATAATAGCCTGGTTAACAATATTACTTTGGCGTAGGTCGAATGAAAATTCAATAAGGATAAGATTAAAGTATGTACTATCTACCATTACTAACAATCAGGTAAGTGGACTCTCAATCTTAATAATTCTGTTTGTGATAACTGGAAGTTTCATTGGATATAATAAATATATATTGAATCCATATTATTCAGAATTTGAGGGACATAAAATGCAATCTGATTATGAAAAAAAATTCTCGATTTATGCAAATGCAAATCAACCAACCATACTTGATATAAATCTGATTGTAGATTTGTTCCCAACATCGAGAACTGTAAATATTGAAGGTGAATATTTGTTGTATAACCATCATGATATGCCTATTAATAAATTGTATGTGAACCTCAACGACTGGAACCTAAGTAAACTGAGTCCTATAGAATTTGACAGACCAAATACAAAAAAACTGCATGCTGAAGAGTTTGGCTTTCGAATTATTGAATTTGATGATCCTTTATTACCCGGAGACTCAATGCTTATGAGTTTTAAGTATGATATTGTTGCTCGAGGATTTTCAGAGAATCAACCAAAAAATGAGATTGTAGAAAATGGAACTAGCCTTATGCTTTCCAGTTTTCATGCCCAATATTTCCCATTAATAGGATATAATGCGAATGTCGAATTGGTTAGAGATAGTTATCGCAAAGAGTTTGACTTGCCAGATAAACCTGATGCTCCAAGGATACAGGATGCTGACGGAAGTAATTGCATTGTCGATATTTGCCGACCGAATTATGAATCAATTATCAGCACTTCAAGCGACCAAACGGTAGTATCAGGTGGTAGGTTGATCGACCATTGGCAAGTGGATAACAGGAATTATTTCCACTTTAAAACTGATACTATAATAGAAAATGAAATTCCTATTCTTTCAGCAAGATATGATGTTACACGTGAACAATATAAGGGAGTTAATTTGGAAGTATATTATCATCCAAAACATGACTACAATATTAACAGTATACTTGATGGATTAAAAGATTCTTACGATTATGGGAATAAATATTTCTCTAAATATCCTTATAAGGATCTTCGAGTTGTTGAGGTTCCTGATTATATGACCGAGGGTGGGGCACGCCATTTTCCAACAACTTTTATTTGGAGAGAATCGGCAGGATTTGTTACCCGTTTTGAGGAAGATGATATTGATATTGTTTATGGTATTGCTGCTCACGAAAATGCTCATCACTGGTGGGCTGGAATAGTAACACCGGCCTTTGCTGAGGGTGCGTTTATGCTAACGGAAACCTTGTGTCAATATGTAATGGAAAGATTAACCGAAAAAAAATTCGGTGAAAAAATTGGTAAGAACTACCGTAAACGTGAAATGTCGTACTACCTACGACATCGCAAAATGGATACAGAAGGAGAAAAACCTTTGCTTGTATCATCAATCCAGCAATCGTATATAGGTTACAAAAAAAGCACGGTGGCGATGTATGCTCTGCAAGATTATATTGGTGAAGATTCTGTTGGGAAAGCTTTGAGTCGTATTGTTAATAAATTTGGATTTAGACTCGACACATTTGCACTTGCTACCGACCTGGTTGATGAGTTTTACAAGGTAGCTCCTGATAGTATGAAATATTTAATAACTGACCTTTTTCTAAATATTACACTATATGAGAATAAAATAAACGGTGCTCAATATAAACTTACAGAAGATGGTAAATATGTTGTGACTTTGGACGTAGAAACTAAAAAATACTATGCCGACAGCGTTGGTAATCAAACCTCTGCTCCTCTTAACGATTACATTTACGTTGCCTTAATTGACGTGGAAGGTGAGCCTATTTATTACAAAAAACACAAGTTTACAGAAGATAGTAGTACTGTTGAGGTTATTACTGATCAAATTCCGGCAACAGCAGGAATCGATCCTTACCTTGTGCTAATGGATCGGGGAATGGATGACAATATTTGTGAGGTTGAGAAAGAAAATGTAGCCGATTAATACATTTGCTTTGGTATTTTGAACTTTAATGATGAACCTTTATATCGTTTGGAGTACATAGATTCTAACAATTTTATTGGATTCATTTTTATTTATTAGTCCAAATCCTGAATCAATTTTGGTAATTTCACTATGCAACTAATGCTCACTTCTCTGAGAATAATAAGAAAGTACAATTTATACTTATATTTGTGCTCAACATATAATCTAATGCTGTAATTTTAAAAATATAACTAATGGAAAACAACAAGATTATTTTAGGTATTAAACCAATTCTTTTGGCGTTGGTTATTATTTTTATTTCTAATAATATTTTTGCGCAAACTGACAGTTTACAGGTTCAGAATACTGAGCCTAAACAGAAAAAAAAGGATAGAAAAAGACGTGATGAGTTTAAGGTATTTGCTGGGTTGAGTGTAAATGAAATAAGTATAGCATCTGATAAATATGAGTCTGTAGTTGCACCAGGATTTATATTGGGAGCAACTTACAAACGCGGAAGATTTTTTTACTGGGAGTTAGGTGCCAGATACAATAATCCTGTTTATAATCTACATGATTTGTCTAATTCATCAGATCCTAATAATATATTGGATGGAGCTTTCAGCGTTAGAAGTGTTGATGTGCCAATCACCTTTGGAATTAATGTATTGTCTATAACAAGTAGGATTGTTGGGTTACGTGTTTTCGTTAGTGCCGTACCAACATTTGCCTTGGGAGTTGGAAGTAATGATATTAACATTACAAAGGACAACATTAACTCTTTTATGATGTATGGACAAGGAGGAATAGGTGTTGATGCAGCATTCCTCTTCCTTGAAGCAGGATTAAATTATGGATTTACTGATCTGTTTAAGAACGATATTCAATCAAAACCCTACCAGATATTTTTAAATCTCGGATTCCGATTTTAGTTAGTAGTTTAAATCAAAAAAGGTTACAACCTTTAAAGTCTTAACCTTCTGATTTTTAGCGCCCCTCCTCCAATACACCCTCTCAAAGAATCAGCTGATCCAGAGAGGATAATTTGTTTCCAGTCCGAGAAATGTCATATTATTTTGCAATTATAAGCTTCTTCACTAGTTGCAATATCAAAATATAAATAGTACGTTTGTATTTAATACTTTTAATACTTAATTTCTTATTAAAGAAGAAAGGGCTATAAATGAAACAGTTAAGTATAATACTAACGATTCTGATCTTTATTGATGGAAGTCTTCTTGCACAAACTATTCCGGTTAAAATAGTTAATCATTCGGACATAGCAGATGACAGTATTTTTGTTGCTATCATCGGTCAGCAACAAGAAAATCATAACTTATTTCTTTGGGTCGATAAAGACGGTACTCAGATTATTCAAGACACTCTTGATAATTCAGTTTATCGTTCACCTGAGTTGCCGGGGCAAGACTCTATGTTTGCTGATTGCTTTTTCCAATTATCAGAAATTACTGATAATACAATACCATTACAGCCGATAATAAGCGGTCGGGTTTGGATTTCCGAAAATAGTCAGTTATATATGCGCTTTCAAAACCAGCCAGGAGATACAATTCCAGCTGGCAATACCCAACCGAATATAACAAATCCAAGTGACCCTAACTTAAAAATTATATACGAGTTTATCGAATTTACATCAAATAACTCTACTCATGGTGGATTATTTTATGGTAATAACTCCCGAGTAGATGCTTATAGCAGACCTATTAGCCTAGAAGTAAAAACAGATACCGGCAACGTTACCCTAGGCGATTCAGCCGCACATGCTGATGTCATTGCCAGATTTACGGAATTAATTATAGCTGATACAACATATAAACATTGTCTTGACACTACAAATGGTGTTATTCGTCAATTTTCCAAAACAGATGCATTTTTTCATGATGGTATAGGGAGGCATTATTTTAAAAGCCATGTAGATGCTATTTGGGATAAATACAAAACTGACACACTGAGATTTAAAGATCCTAATGGAAATTTATGGTTTGGTTTGGTGAATACCTATGATACGCTTACATTTATTGGTAAGTC
Source organism: Bacteroidota bacterium (assembly GCA_002686705.1). The sequence continues at coordinate 33,290 of NYYH01000076.1, read as the reverse complement.
ACTAGGTAATTTAGGTCAAGTAGGACAGATTGCTGGTAGGCCTACGACAATAGATATTTGGGGTGGACAGGGAGTTTTAGCTCAAACTATCCAAAATCCACCTAACGATAAAAATGTACAGAAATGGTTGTGTGCTGCATTCCACAGGGGTGTTATTGATCTTACCAACTCGGATGTACAGGACTGGAATGATCCTACTAAATACTATAAGACACCACCATTTAACCATTATGCAGAATTTTGGCATCAGCCAGGTATTAGTATTGATAGGTTAGCTTATGGTTTTTCCTATGATGATGTTAATAAGCAATCTTCATCTTTACCTGCTTCTAAACCGGATACTATAATAATACATTATGGATGGTATGACGACCTCTGGGGCTCTTCAGTTTCTGAAGCAATGCCGATGCAGCCTATCAAAGTTTACCCTAATATTACGAGTAATAGATGTACTGTAAGTGGATTGAATAGTAGCTATTTGTTAAACATAATAGATTTGAATGGCCAATTATTACAGTCCATCAAACTAAACCCGAATCTTGATAAAATCGATCTAGACCTAAGCGACTATTCAAATGGATTATACTTTATCCAAGTGCATTCTAAAAGTGGAATAGGGCTTGCTAAAGTTATTCGGAGATAAATTAAAATTAGGCTATATTTCTTTTAGAAATATAATGTAATACAAATTGGATAAAAAAAAAGCCGCAATTATTGCGGCCTTTTTGCTCCTCCTCTTGGACTCGAACCAAGGACACCCTGATTAACAGTCAGGTGCTCTAACCAACTGAGCTAAGGAGGAATGTTCCCTTAAAAAGGAGGCGCAAAGATAATTATTATTCTAATTATGCAAATATTTTTTAAACTTTTTTGAGGAGGTTTCTAATAGGTACTTAAACCTATTAATTACAAGTACTGATTTCCAATTCTACCAAAATCTTAAAATTACAAAGAATCACTTTTATACAATAGTCCACTACTCATCCCATTTCCAGTGACTCTGCTTAGTTGTGACACAATTATGCTTAATTCGGTATACATTCATATGTGACAAATTATGTTCGTTAAATTCATGTTCTTTTGTACCTGAATACTTATACATAATAGCTAACAAAGCTTTCTCTCTTTCCGCTTCATCCATAAGTATCTCTACTTTTCCATATCCAATTATTGATCGGTATTTCGTACCCCAATTACATGCTTGCTTATTGGAAAGTATACTATCTACATAATTAATTTCGAAACATACATTAGGGTTGTCGGTAATCATATCGACCTTTTTACCTTTTTGTGCGCCATGAAAATAGATATATTCGTCATCATATCCGAAATTAACAGTTACAACATACGGATTGTTATTACTAGCCATCCCAAGATGACAAAAAAGAGCATTTTTCATAACAACCTCAATGTGAGATCTGGTCTGTTCTTTTGTATAGTCACCTTTCATATTAATTGTGTTTGGGTTATACTAATTCAATCCTATTCAAGCTTATATGCTTTACTTCCTACAAATGTAAACAAATTGCAGGAATTTAATCATACCATTCTCGAGAGATTGAACCAATTTTATAGCTCCAAATATCCTTCAATTCATGTGTGAAGAATTGAGTAAGTCTGCCTCTCTGAGTTAACTCAACTTTATATTAAGTATTGCGAAATTTAATAGTATTAAATATGAGTAAATTTACTATTTTTGCAGTCTTATTTAAAATTGTTCTAAATAGGCATGTGATGAACGAAGAAAAGAAAAACGGGAAAATATTAGAAGAGGTTACATCAGGTGATTATAAATATGGTTTCTTTACTGATATTGAAACTGAAACAGCCCCCAAAGGGCTAAGTGAGGACATTGTAAGACTTATATCAAATAAGAAAAAGGAGCCAGATTGGCTACTTGAATACAGATTAAAAGCATATCGTTATTGGTTAACAATTGATGAACCGGATTGGGCACTGCTTAAGCATCCACCAATTAATTATCAGGATATTATTTATTATGCTGCCCCAAAGCCAAAAAAAGAACTTGCAAGCCTTGACGAAGTTGATCCAGAATTAATTGATACTTTTAAGAAACTTGGAATATCTTTAGAAGAACAAAAAGTAATGACCGGTGTAGCGGTTGATGCTGTTATCGATAGCGTATCAGTAAAAACTACATTTCAGGATACGTTAGCTAAATATGGCATTATTTTTTGCTCTTTCAGTGATGCCGTACAGAATCACCCCGAACTAGTAAAGAAATACCTTGGAACTGTTGTTCCGTACAATGACAATTATTTCGCTGCTCTTAATTCTGCAGTATTTAGTGATGGTTCATTTTGTTATATTCCGAAAGGCGTACGATGTCCGATGGAGTTAAGCACATATTTTCGTATAAATGCTGCAAACACAGGACAATTTGAGCGAACATTACTTGTGGCAGATGAAGGTGGATACGTAAGTTATCTGGAAGGGTGTACAGCACCACAACGCGATGAGCATCAGCTTCATGCAGCAATTGTTGAAATTATTGCACACGATAATGCTGAAGTAAAATATTCAACTGTACAAAACTGGTACCCTGGTGATAAAGATGGAAAAGGTGGTGTATATAACTTTGTTACCAAGAGAGGTTTATGCAAGGGAATTAATTCAAAAATAAGTTGGACACAGGTAGAAACGGGGTCGGCAATCACTTGGAAATACCCAAGTTGTGTACTACTTGGCGATAATTCAATAGGTGAGTTTTATTCTGTTGCAGTTACTAATAATTTTCAACAGGCAGATACGGGTACTAAAATGATCCATATCGGTAGTAATTCTAGAAGCACTATAATCTCAAAAGGTATATCTGCTGGCAAAAGTAACAACAGCTATCGAGGTTTGGTTAGGATATCAAAAAAAGCAAAGAATGCACGTAACTTTTCTCAATGTGATTCATTATTACTTGGGGATAAATGTGGAGCACATACTTTTCCATACATAAAAACCAACAACAATACAGCAATTGTTGAACATGAAGCTACAACCTCAAAAATTTCAGAAGATCAACTGTTTTATTGCCAGCAAAGAGGTATTGACAGCGAACAAGCTATAAGCTTAATCGTAAATGGATATGCAAAAGAAGTATTAAATAAATTGCCAATGGAATTTGCCGCAGAGGCGCAAAAACTCCTTGCAATAACACTCGAAGGAAGTGTGGGATAGACTAGTTTGAGTAACAAACAAATATTAGGTGTATTTGTAAAATGAAAACAAAAGAAAATATGCTATTAGATATAAAAAATCTTCATGTTTCTATTGGAGGAAATGAAATACTTAAGGGTATTAACCTTTCCATTAATAGAGGTGAAGTTCACGCTATAATGGGTCCAAACGGAACAGGCAAAAGCACATTAGCTGCAGCTATTACTGGCCGAAATGGATATGAAATTACATCGGGAGAAATAATCTACAAAGGAAATAATATAGTTGAAGTTCCACCGGACATTAGGGCAAAAGAAGGAATTTTTCTTAGCTTCCAGTATCCTGTAGAGATACCAGGTGTTAGCATTACAAATTTTATGCGTACTGCACTAAATGCAAAGCGTGACTTTGAAGGATTACCAGCAATAAAAGCAAATGAATTCCTACAGAAGATGGAAGAAATGAAAAAGCTTGTTGATATTCAATCGAAGTTAACAAATCGTTCGGTTAACGAGGGCTTTTCAGGTGGAGAGAAGAAGAAAAATGAGATTTTCCAGTTGGCAATGCTTGAGCCAACTCTTGCTATACTAGACGAAACCGACTCAGGACTTGATATTGATGCACTAAAGGTTGTGGCAAAAGGTGTTAATGCATTTCGCTCAAACAAAAATGCTTTTCTTGTAATAACGCATTATCAGCGCCTCCTTGATTTTATAGTTCCTGATTTTGTGCATGTTATGTTTGATGGAAAAATTGTTAAATCAGGCAGAAAAGAATTGGCTCTAGAACTTGAAGAGAAAGGTTACGACTGGATAAAGAAGTAGGTGTAAAACGATTACCATTATAATGATTAAACTATCAGAAAATAATTATAAACCCTTGGAATTATCCTTGCTCTCTCATTATCAAGATAACAAAGATAATAAGTACAAACTATGTCATCCAAAAGTTAAGCAAGCAAGAGAGGATGGGATAAGTCAGTTTGAAGATATCAGACTTCCTTTAACAAGTAATGAAAAATGGCACCAAACAAATATCCAGCATCTTTATGATATGGACTTTGATATCGGTGATAATAAACCAGAGTTTAATAAACGAATAAATGAAATTTTTCATTGTTATGTTCATGGATTTGACACAAACGTTTTTGCTTTACTCAACGGCTGGTATTATAACTCAAATGACAAACTACTTGAAACCCTTGATGATGGCATTATCGTAGGTAGTATCATAGCTGCACAAGAAGCTTATCCGGAACTTATTGATAGTTATTTTAATGAAATAGCTAAAGAGTCACAACATGGATTAGGTGCTGTAAATGCAGCCGTTTTCACGGATGGAATTTTTGTTTATGTACCAGATAACGTAGAATCTAAAAAAGCTCTTCAGCTTATTAAAATGGTAAATCGTGATAAAAATGTAATGATTAATTCACGAAACCTTATCATAGTTGGCAAAAACAGTAGTTTGACATTTTTACACTGTGATGATTCTATTAATCAACATTCTGGATTTTTAGTTACAAATACTGAAGTGTTCCTCGACAAAAATGCAAAACTTGACCTTTACAAATTACAAAACTTAAACAACCAAACTACTCTTGTGAATTCTACTTCTGTACATCAGGAAAGTAATAGCGATCTAAAAGTAAACGTGTTAACCTTCAATGGAGGATCTATTAGAAATGAAATTAATGTTGATTTACAAGGTGAACATGCTGCTGCTGACATAAGCGGAATTTATTTAATTGATAATAAACAACATGTTGACAACCAGGTAGTAATAAAGCACTCAGTTGAAAATTGTACCAGCAATGAGATGTTTAAAGGAGTGCTTGATGATAGTGCATCAGCTGTTTTTAATGGACATATTTTTGTTGCAAGAGATGCTCAAAGAACTAAAGCTTTCCAAAAGAATGCTAACATACTTATGACTCCCAACGCAACAATTGACACTATGCCTTTTCTTGAAATTTATGCTGACGATGTAGTTTGTAGTCATGGTGCAACTGTTGGTCAAATTGACGATAATGCGTTGTTTTATTTAATGCAACGTGGAATTTCAGAAAGCGATGCAAAGTTGCTACTCATGTATGCGTTTATTACTGAAGTAACAAGTAAGATTAGCATCAACGCCCTCAGACTAAGTATTGATGATATGGTTAAAAAAAGACTTCGGGGCGATCTATCAATTTGTGACAAATGCGTATTACATTGCTCTACGCCAGACATTCCAATCGAATTTGAAATAGATTTGAGTAAAATATAATAACATGGATTTCCCAATCGTACAAATCAGATCTGACTTCCCCATTTTATCTCAAAAGATAAACAATAAACCACTTGTTTATTTTGATAATGCCGCCACAACTCAAAAACCTCTGGATGTCATAAAGAGAATATCTGATTATTACAAAAAGGAGAATGGCAATATACATCGTGGGATGCATTATTTAAGCAATATTGCGACTGAGCATTTCGAAAATGCACGAAGGTATGTCGCAAAGTTTATTAATGCCAAAAGCGAAAAAGAAATTATTTTCACAAAAGGCACAACTGATTCAATTAATCTGGTCGCATCAGTGATGACTGATTTCATTAAACCAAATGATGAGGTAATTATCACTGCAATGGAGCATCATTCCAACCTGGTTCCCTGGCAACAATTATGCATTAAGCAAAAGGCAAAATTAAAAGTTATTCCAATTGATTCAGATGGCAATCTTGATCTGGATGCTTTTAAGAAGATGATCAACACATCTACAAAATTACTTTCCATTACACATATCTCTAATGTTCTTGGTACGATTAACCCGATAAAAGAAATTGTAAAAATGGCTCATGAGCATAACGTTCCAGTTATGGTAGATGGTGCTCAGGCTACTGCACATATTGAAGTTGATGTAATTGATCTTGATTGCGATTTTTATGCTCTCTCAGCACACAAAGCTTATGGTCCAATGGGTATTGGCGTACTTTATGGAAAAACAGAATGGTTGGAGCGTCTGTCCCCATATCAATATGGTGGTGAGATGGTTAGTAATGTAACATTCGAAAAAACAACTTTTAATGACTTACCATATAAGTATGAGGCAGGTACACCAAACGTTGCCGGTGCGCTTGGACTGGAGGCATGCTTGAAGTACATAGAAAAATCTGACATTATACAGATCAGGGATTATGAGGACAAACTACTAGCTTATGCTACCAATAGATTAAGTGAGATTAACGGAGTAAGAATAATTGGAAATGCAGACCAGAAAACTGCTGTATTATCATTTGTAATCAACGACATTCATCCATACGATTTTGGAACACTACTAGATCAGATGGGCATTGCTGTCCGTACAGGTACTCATTGTGCCCAACCCTTAATGGAATATTTAGGCCTTTCAGGGACTATTCGTGCATCTTTTGGATTATATAATACAAGCCAAGAAGTGGACTTGTTTATCGATGCAGTTAAGAAAGCTGTTAATATGTTAGCCTAAATTAGAATACACATGGTCTAGAAATAACTAGTAAATTTTAGCATAGAGGAGAACCTACTTAATAAATTGAACATGACTATACAAGAAAAAGCAAAATTGGTAGTTGATGAATTCTCGATTTTTGATGACTGGATGGATAAATATTCCTTCCTTATTGAATTAGGAAAAGAACTTCCCCTGATTGATGGGAAATATAAAAATGAGACCCACGTAATTTCAGGTTGTCAATCACGAGTTTGGCTGCATGCCGAAGAAAAAAATGGCATAGTTAAATTTACAGCTGATAGTGATGCCGTTATCACAAAAGGAATAATATCTTTATTAATCAGCGTATTATCAGGGAGTTCTCCATCAGAGATTATAACTGCAAATTTTGATTTTCTGGATGAAATAGGCCTGAAATCTCACTTGTCGCCCTCAAGAGCAAACGGTTTAGTTTCGATGATAAAGCAAATGCAATTATATGCACGAGCATTGGAATTAAAAAGGAATGCTTAAATACTTATATGTCATGATAACAGTAGCTATTCAAATTTTAGCATTCATGCATTCACACATTTTAGCATTTTAGCATTTACTAATACCACAAAAATCAAAAATATGAGCATAGAGGAAATACGAAATCTTGAAGCAAAAATAATAGTCGTTCTTAAAGATATATTCGATCCTGAGATTCCAGTAAATATATATGAGCTCGGTTTAATTTACGAGATTAAAGTTGAAGAAAATGGTAATGTAAAAATATTAATGACTCTTACGTCACCTAATTGTCCTGTTGCAGAGAGCATGCCAGCTCAGGTAAAGGAAGAAATAGGCTATTTAAGTGATGTTAAGAATGTAAATGTTGAGATTACTTTTGAGCCTCCTTGGGATCATGATATGATGACAGAAGAAGCAAAGTTGGAATTAGGGATGTTGTAATTTGTTTGCAATTTATTCTGATCCGTTGAAACGATTGTTCCAAAAACCATAAATTTTAATAAATTTGCTGGCTCATAATTATTGAGACTATGCCAATATTGGGAAGCATTATTAAAAAAGCATTTGAGTTGCGTAATCTGCCAGTTGAAAAGCAACGTAGAAAGCTCAACCCTGAAGCTGCGCAAAAAAGGGAATTAAAAAAGCTTCTCCAAAAATCACAATTTACTGCAATTGGTGAACATTATAAGTTTTCAAAACTGCTTAATACAAATAATGTTCAAAAATCATTTGAAAATACTGTTCCGGTTCACGACTATCAATCAATGTACAAACGTTGGTGGTATCGGGCATTAAACGGTGAATCGTATGTTGCATGGCCTGGACGAGTTAGGTATTTTGCACTAAGTTCAGGCACCTCCGATGCATCAAGTAAATATATTCCTATTACTAACGAGATGCTACGTGGTATAAAACAGGTAACCCTGAGGCAATTAATTACTATGACTAAATTTGATTTTCCACTCGAATTTTACGAAAAAGGTATCTTAATGATCGGTGGCAGCACCCACTTGCAATACAATGGAACTTATTACGAAGGCGATTTGTCGGGGATAACTGCAGGTAATATTCCCTTCTGGTTTCAACATTTTTACAGACCAGGAAGACGTATCTCACGTACTGCCGACTGGGCTACCAAGCTTAAGGAAATGGTTAAAAAAGCACCGTCTTGGGATATTGGTATTATTGTAGGTGTACCTGCATGGGTTCAGATATTGATGGAGAGAATAATTAGTGAGTACAAGGTGGAAACAATCCATGATATTTGGCCAAATCTTTCCGTTTATGTTCATAGTGGAGTTTCATTTAAACCTTATGTAAAGAGCTTTGAAAAGCTGGTAGCCAAACCGCTATTGTATAATGAATCATATCTGGCATCAGAAGGATATATCGCTTTTCAAAATGGAAAGGATTCATTGGGGATGCAGATGGTGCTTGATAATGGAATTTATTATGAATTTGTTCCCTTTAACAGAACTAACTTTGATGATGAAGGTAACCTTTGTGAAAACCCTCAAACATTAACAATTGGAGATATTGAAGAAGGTGTTGATTATGCTTTACTTATCTCAACAAATGCTGGTGCATGGCGCTATTTGCTTGGTGATACCATAAAGTTTGTAGATAAAGACAAATGTGAAATAATAATAACGGGTCGGACTAATCATTATATTAGTATTTGTGGTGAACATCTTTCACAGGAGAATATGAATCGTGCAATAGAGTTATTGCAGGAAGACTTGGATATTAAGATAAAAGAGTTCACAATTGCAGGTGTCCGACATGGTAGCCTGTTTGCCCATAGGTGGTATATTGGTACAGATGATCATCTTGAAGGAAACCGCGCTGCGAAAATAATAGATGAACATTTAAAAAATTTAAATGACGATTACCGTGTTGAGCGAATGGAGGCCATAAAAGAAGTTTGGGTAACGGTGCTCCCTTCAAAGGTTTTTTATAATTACATGAAGGAATCAGGGAAGGAAGGTAGTGCTAATAAGTTTCCTCGTGTATTAAAAAACTCACGGATCGATGAGTGGAATGAGTACCTTGAGAGTAATAACCTACTAATTAAAAAACCTATATTGATATAAAAATCTGATATGGCTAATCCCTATCGTAGATTTGCCGACTTATTTGATATTCAACAATAGTCATAAATTTTTATTAATAATGGCGAAATACATTAAGGTACAAAGTTTTAACTATTTTTGGATCATTAATAAAATGGCCTAACGATGGATGTTTTTCTTGAGGGAACAATTCTGGGTTTATCATTAGCTTTTCTTTTTGGCTTTGGTCCTGCATTTTTTGCCCTAATTCAAACCGGAATCTATAGGGGATTTTTTCCTGGAATATTACTAGCATTTGGCATTTTTCTAAACGATCTCGTAATTGTAACAGCATCGCTTTACGGAGCAACAAGCATAACGAGTGGCGCCCAAAATTACAGCTTAATGGGTATTATTGGTGGGGGGCTTTTAATTATTATTGGGATTGTTACTTACTTAAGGAAAACCGACATCAGAGAGATGGAGGATAAACCCGAAATCAAGGCTCCACATCCAATAATATATATAGGTAAAGGTTTTATTTTAAATGCTGTAAATCCTTTTGTATGGATATTTTGGATTAGCATTATCGTAGGTATAACAGCACGTTTCAACGCCGATACTTTTAAACTTATTTTGTTTTTTTCAGGAACATTATCAATTGTTTTGATTACGGATATAATTAAAACTTTTGCCGCTTCTCAGTTTAAGAGGTTTATAACAGATAAATTCCTCATACTGATAAATAAAATTGCCGGAATCGCCATTGCAGGATTTGGCATTTTCATCTTAATCAGGTCAATAATCTCATTTTAGAGAATATTAACTGTTTACTGAATAAATAAACTTAATGTTTACCTTTGTCACGATACAATTGAGATAGAGATCGCAGAAATAATATGGGTGAAATAAAAGAAAATAATAATCAACAAAAAAATATTGTTCTATCAAGGGGATGTTGTACTGTATCCGGCACAGAGAAGGATGACCTTTTTGTTAATCAGCAAAGATGCTGCAAATTAAGTACTTATGATTGGCTGCCGGATTATAACGATCCTTTATCAAAATCCAGTTATAATTTTGTTGAAGTACGGTTTAAAAATGGACGAAAGGATTTTTTTACCTTCCAGCCAGAAATGACATTAAAGAAAGGTGAAGTTGTTGCTGTCGAAGCATCACCAGGGCATGATATTGGAATAATTACGCTAACTGGTGAATTAGTTAGAATTCAGATGAAGCGTAAACAAGTAGATCCTGACAAAAAAGATCTAAAACGTGTTTTCAGGCATGCAAGAAATACTGATATAGAAAAATGGCTGGAAATAATTGAGCTCGAGAATCCTACAATGCTAAAATCCAGATCTATTGCATTAGATCTCAACCTTGAAATGAAAATTAATGATGTTGAGTACCAGGGCGATAAAACAAAAGCCATTTTTTATTATACAGCAAACGATAGGGTTGACTTTAGAGAATTAATAAGAAAACTTGCAGATGCTTTCAAGGTACGGATCGAGATGAAACAAATCGGCGTTCGCCAGGAAGCAGCTAAAGTTGGAGGAATTGGACCCTGTGGACGTGAGCAATGTTGCTCTTCTTATATGAGTAATTTCACTAGTGTTTCAACTAATTCAGCTCGCATACAACAATTATCACTAAATCCTCAAAAACTTGCAGGCCAGTGTGCTAAGTTAAAATGCTGTATAAATTACGAGGTTGATGATTATATAGATACACTTAACGAATTTCCTGATAGCTCAATACCACTCAATACTAAAAAGGGCAAAGCTTATTACATCAAAAGTGAAGTATTTAAAAAGACTATGTGGTATGCCTACACAGACGATTCTATTAATATGATGGCAATACCCATTGATAAAGTTAAATATATTATAACTCAAAATAAAAAAGGTAAGTTACCATCGGAACTGGAAGAATTTGCCGAAAAAAATACGCAAGTGGATAATATAATAGATGACGGTTATTCAAATGATATTACAAGTTATGTGTGATATTATTTTGACTTTTTTTTCGGAGCTAAATAATAAATATTTCTATTTCCCATTCTTATAACATAGATGTTTAACTTTTTAAGAAAATCAGCAATTACATTTTTGTCTTTAGCCATACTATCGGCAGTTCTTTACTCGTGTACCACCAATACTGTTTTTAACCAAAATGTTATTCTTCCTTCCGAAGGATGGTATAAGAATAACGCTGTTGCTTTTAATGTTAACATTAACGACACTCTTGATACATATGATTTCGGATTAAATATTCGAAATTCGATTAATTACAGGTATAGCAACTTATATATATTTTTAATTACAGAGTTTCCTAACGGTAATATTAGTCGCGATACAATTGAACTTAATCTGGCAAACGACGAAGGAAAATGGCTAGGCAAAGGATGGGGAGATATAAAAGAAAGTAATATTGTTTTAAAGTCTGGCTTATCTTTCCCACTAATAGGTACCTACCGATTTCTCGTTCAGCATGCTATGCGTGTTGATACATTAGTTGGTATTAACAATATAGGATTAAGTATAAATAAGGTGGGAACTCTTAAGTAAAGGTTTTTCGAAAAAGAGTATTTGTGTTATGGCAAATCAAAAATCAGAAAAGAAAAAATTCTTTAACTACATCCTTAAACTATGGCTACTATGGTTTTTATCAATCGCATTGGCTGTAGTTTTTTTCTATGGTATTGTAGGTGAATGGTTTGGTCACATGCCTACGTTTGAAGAATTAGAAAATCCCAAAAGCAACCTTGCTTCGGAAGTTTACTCTTCTAATGGTGAACTACTCGGAACATTTTTTATAGAGAACAGGTCAAACATAAGTTATCGAGATATTTCACCAAACTTAATAAATGCCTTGATCGCTATAGAAGATATTAGGTTTGAGAAACACTCTGGGATAGATGAGAAAGCTTTACTTCGGGTTTTTTATGGAGTAATTACAGGAAATCATAGAGGTGGTGGCAGCACACTTACACAACAATTGGCAAAAAACCTGTTTCCAAGAGGTAGACTTTCTACTCCCCAACTTGTGCTGCGCAAATTTCAAGAGTGGATTACAGCTCTTAAATTAGAAAGATATTATTCCAAAGAAGAGATTATTGCAATGTATCTAAACACAGTTCCATTTGGGCATAATTCTTATGGTATAAAATCTGCTTCGGCAACTTTTTTTGATTGTACTCCTGATTCATTAAATCTACAAGAGGCTGCTCTTATGGCAGGCGTTGTAAATGCACCAACCAGATATAGCCCTATCTCTAATCCTGATCGCTCTTTACGAAGACGTAACTTGGTTCTAAATCAAATGCAAAAATACGGTTTTATCACTCAGGAGGTATATGACTCCGTTAGCAGTTTGCCTCTCGGCGTTTCAAAATATTCAATGCAAGATCACAACCAGGGTTTAGCTACTTATTTACGAGAATATTTGCGCGGTCAGTTAAAGGAGTGGTGTAATTCCCACTTTAAACCTGATGGTACGCCTTATAGTTTATATAAAGATGGGCTGAAAATCTTCACCACCATCGACTCACGCATGCAAGAATATGCAGAAGAAGCAGTACGAGAGCATCTTTCACTTGATATACAACCTGCATTTTACGAGCACTGGGAAGGAACTACAAATGCTCCTTTCGATTTTGATGAAGAAGAAGCTGAAGAATCAGTCGAAAGGATAATGCTTCAGGCAGTTAAAAGAAGTGAAAGATATCGCAAGTTACGTAATGCCGGTGTTAGCCTGGATTCTATATTGGACAACTTTAGTATCCCTACTGAAATGATGGTTTTTAGCTGGCATGGACCAATTGACACAATCATGACACCTTTGGATTCAATCTTATATCATAAATATTTTTTACAAGCCGGATTGCTATCCATGGAATCACATACCGGTTATGTCAGGGCTATGGTTGGTGGTATTGATTATAGTTACTTTAAATTTGATCATGTGGTTCAAGGAAAACGGCAGGTGGGTTCAACTTTTAAACCTTTCCTTTATTCTCTTGCCATGCAAGAAGGTGAATATACACCATGCTATAAAGTTTCAAATATTCAGTATAGTGTTGAACTAGATGACAATACTTTCTGGGCTCCAAGAAACTCTGGAAGTGACCGAATTGGTGAAGAAGTAACCTTAAAATGGGCCTTAGCAAATTCTAACAATTGGATATCAGCATATCTTATTGGCAGGTTCTCACCACAGTCGGTAAGGCAAATGGCCAGAAAGATGGGTGTTAAATCTGATATACCAGCAGTGCCCTCAATAGCTCTGGGCACTCCTGATTTATCACTCTACGAAATGGTAGGAGCAATGAACACATTTGCAAACAAAGGCGTATACGTTAAACCTACATTCGTTACTAAAATTGAAGATAAAAATGGCAACTTATTAGAAAGGTTCGTTCCTGAAAAAACCGAAGCTATGAATGAAGTTACAGCCTACAAAATGCTGAAACTGTTAGAAGGTGTTGTGGAAAGTGGTACTGGTATTAGACTCAGATATAAGTACGGATTTAACCACCCTATTGCCGGAAAAACAGGAACAACTCAAAATCAATCTGATGGATGGTTTATGGGAATCACACCTGATCTTACTTCAGGAGTATGGGTAGGTGCTGAAGATCGTAGTGTGCATTTCAGAACCCTTACCTTAGGGCAAGGAGCTAATATGGCATTGCCAATTTGGGCCCTTTATATGAAAAAGATCTACGCAGATCCCTCATTGGGTATTAGCATGGGTGAATTCGACAAACCTCTAAGAGATGTAATGATTGAATTTGATTGTGAGAAATATGATCGCGAACGTCAAAATGGAATGCTAGACCAAGAAGAAGAAGACGAATTTTAAGTTGAAAAACATCCATTAATAAATACTGTTCTGAAATGATTACAAGAATAGTAGTGCAACTCTTTAGTTTAAAAGTGCATTAAATCAATCCGAATTGTTATCTAATTCAGTCTACTTTATAAAAAAGTTATCTTTGGAGGCTATATTTTTTATACGTTTATTCTTTAATGCATTCTAATTGATCTAACATTTGTCATAACCCTTATGGATATTTCTAAAAAGTATCAATAATACTTTAATAATAAAAATCAATAGTTACAATTAAATATTTTAATATGAAAAAACCTATACGCTCTCTTTTAAAAGTATTAGCATTTGGTTCAATAATGTTATTGACTTTCTCCACATTTGGACAAACAGTTGTGGACAATCCTAATTTAGATCAAGTTCCGCAATGGTATTTGGATCAATCACAAAATATGCGGCAACAGATTTCACAAATTGTGACAATAGATGATTATGATAATACTTATATAGGTATTGATTTAGCAGAAGGTCATATTAGCTCGAACCCGCTTATGCCAGCAGAATTCTTCTGCGCGTTTAATATTAATAAACCTCACTATACAATGGATGGATTAAACTGGGTTAATAGCAGTCCTTCATGGGGAGGTTCAATGAGAGGTGATCCTGTGACTGCATACGACAGTTTAGGGAACCTTTATTATGAAAATATGTACGGATCAAGTATACAAGGTTGTAAGGTAGTAAAATCAACAGATAATGGACAAACCTGGGGACCTTCAGTTATTGCAATTAACGGGAATGATAAAAATTGGATTGCCTGTGACCAAACCGCTGGACCGTATGCTAATTATGTATACACCACAATGACGAATAGTGGTTCGGGTAAATTTATGAGAAGTACTGACCATGGAGAAACATGGGAGAATACTTATAATGCATCAACTCAATCCTTACCTGGAATGATGGTTTGTGTTGGAGCCTATCAGAACATTCAGGGTGGTGCTGTAACTATTGTTACAAATAGGGGCAATGCATTTGCCTCAGTTTATACATTTTACAGATCCCTTGATGGTGGGGCAACTTTTACACTCATGTCAGCTCAAAGTTTTGCAGGGTATGTTGGCAGTGCTGTTAATGGAAGAAATGCTGTTCAAAACATGCGTACAAGACCTTATCCGTTTATTACAGCAGATAATAGTTTTGGTACTTATAGAGGACGTCTTCATTTAGTTTATGCATCAAATGATCCACCGGGTAACGGAAATAAACCTGATATATGGAGTAGATTTTCTGATGATGGTGGTACTACCTGGTCAGATGCACTAAGAGTTAACACAGGCACCTCTCCTACTGAAAGCAATCAGTGGCATCCTGCTACGTGGTGTGATAAAGAAACTGGTAGATTATATGTGCAGTGGATGGATACCAGGGATACCCCAACAAATGACAGTGCGTTGATCTATGCTACCTATTCTGACGATGGTGGACAAAGTTTTCAGGTTAACCAACAAGTCTCAAACGAAAAAATGAAAATCAATTGTAATACATGTGGTGGCGGGGGTACTCCTAGATATGAAGGTGACTACAATGGTATTGTGTCAAACTCCGAAGTTTCAATGTTAACCTGGAGCGACTTTCGGTGGGGTAAATTTTCCAGCTTTATAGGTTATTTCCCTGATTTTGCGATGAGAGCTTACCCAACAACAAAGATGATTTATATGAGTGACACAATTTGGGCAGTAATCCCCGGAGTAAAACTTTATGATAATGAGGCTATTTTTTCTGCAACAATCGAAGATCCCTCTTCAGGTTCATTTACATTAGAGTTTCCAAATGGAAATTCCCTAAACGCATTTCCTGATTCCATACCAATTGTCGTAACTGTTGACCAGGTTCCTGTTGGAGAATATGTAATGGAAATAACAGCAGAGGGGCCAAACGGCACTCCTGTCCATTATCGTGAAGCAATAGTTGACGTTATTTCTGATCCAGTAGCTGAATTTACCGCAAATGAAACAACTATTTGCGCTGGTTCAACTATTGATTTTACAGATGAATCAGTTAGTCCACAAAGTTGGTTATGGACATTTGAAGGTGGTGATCCTGGAACTTCTGTCGAGCAAAATCCTACTGGAATTACTTATGCAAATACTGGGACTTTCAATGTTAGTCTTGAAGTTACAAACCCTGTTGGTAGTGATCTAATTATTAAGGAAGACTTTATCACTGTTAATACAATACCAGAATCTCCCACAGGAGCAAGTTTATCAGTTTGTAAAAATTTATTGATCCCACCTCTTGAGGTAGCAGGTGAGAATATCCTCTGGTATAATAATCCCGCTTTAACTGAAGTAATTTTCGAAGGCAATGTATTTCCCACAGGAAATACTCTTCCAGGCGTGTACCGTTATTACGTAACACAAACAATTGACAATTGTGAGAGTGAAGCTATTGAAATTTCCTTAGAAATTTATGATACTCCTGCAGTAAGTTTTGCGCCATTAGATTCTGTCTGCTTAAATACCGAAGTGTTTAAATTAGAAAATGGACAACCGTTAGGAGGTTCATATTTCGGACCCGGGATTTTTGATGATGTATTATTTGATGCACCATTAGCTGGTATTGGAACTCATATTCTTGGCTACAGATATGCAGATGAAAATCTATGTACTGATACGGCATATCAAAACATAACGGTAAATGACATTCCTCAAGTGAATATTGGAAATGATACATCAATTTGTGGAAATAGAGATATTACTTTAAATGCCACAACACCAAATGCTGCTTCATATTTGTGGACTCCTGGTGATTTCACTACACCAAGTATTACCGTTGATTCAGTTGGAATAGGTTATAATTCACAGGAATTTAGCGTAATTGTTACTGATGAAAATACCTGCTCTGGCATTGATGCTATCACAGTAACATTTATTAATTGTACTGGTATTGAGGATATTGTTGGTCTTGAAAATGTAAGTCTCTATCCAAATCCAAATTATGGAACCTTCAATTTTAGAATTACTTCTTCTAAATCAATTAATATCGACCTTAAGGTATACAATGCCCTGGGTGTTATATATTTAGAGCAAAATAAAATTGTAATTAATGGGGAGTATTCCTCTAGAATTGATCTACAAGACATCAAACCGGGAGTATATTTCATTACTCTGCAGAATGATGAAGGAATATTTGTCAAGAAGTTTTTGGTTAAATAAACTAGACAGGTTTTTACTAATTTTGTTTTAACGGACATAATCAAAAAGAAGAAATAAGTTATCTTTGAGAACTTTTAGTTTTTCTTATTAGGTTGTATTAAATTCAAGTATTGTTAGAGCACTAATGTGTAACTTTACGTAGCCTAACATAAATAGTAATCTAAAAGGATTTCAGTCACAATTTTAACTAATTATAACTAAATATTTAAGAGATGAAAAAACCAAAACACTCTGCTTTTAAAGCATTAGTATTTATGTTGATCGGATTAATAGCATGTCCTGTTTACGGACAAGTTTTTGATGACGATCCAAACTTAGATCAGGTACCTCAATGGTATTTGGATTCAATACAAAAATGGCCAAAGATGGCCTCACAAGTTATTACAATAGATAACTATGATAATTTTTATTTAGGAACGGATTTTGCAGAAGGTCACATTAGTGTCAATCCCCTCGCTCCTACAGAATTTTTCACCGCATTCAACACCGATGGTTCTCATTATACAATGGACGGTCTCGATTGGGATAATAGTAACCCGAATTGGGGTGGTGCTATGCGAGGTGACCCTGTAACTGCATACGATAGCATAGGGAATCTTTATTATGAGAACATGTATGGCTCCAGTATACAAGGCTGCAAGGTGGTAAAATCAACTGATAATGGTCAAACATGGGGACCTGCAGTTATCGCTATTAATGGGAATGATAAAAATTGGATTGCATGTGACCAAACCGCTGGACCATATGCCAACTATGTGTACACCACAATGACTAATAGTGGATCAGGTAGATTTATGAGAAGTACTGACCATGGAGATACATGGCAAAATACTTTTAACGCATCTACACAATCTTTACCTGGCATGATGGTATGTGTTGGTCCAGATCAAAATATTCAAGGGGGGGCTGTCTACGTTGTTACAAACAGCGGAAGCGCTTTTGCTTCCACCTATACTTTTTATGAATCAAACGATGGTGGATCGACATTCTCACTCAGATCATCACAAAACTTTGCCGGATATGTTGGTTCCAATGTCAATGGGAGAAATTCGGTAGAAAATATGCGCACAAGACCTTATCCGTTTATTACTGCAGATAATAGTTTTGGTACACATAGAGGGAGACTGCATTTGGTTTATGCCTCGAATGATCCTCCTGGAAACGGAAATAGACCAGATATTTGGGCCAGATATTCAGATGATAGAGGAACAACATGGTCGAGTGCGAAAAGAGTAAACACAGGGTTTAGCCCTCAGGCGAGCCATCAATGGCAACCTGCTACATGGTGTGATAAAGAAACCGGAAGATTATATATACAGTGGATGGATACCAGGAATACACCTACTAATGATAGTGCATTGATTTACGCTACATATTCTGATGATGGCGGACAAACTTTCAAGAGTAGTCAAAAAGTATCTAACGAAAAAATGAAAATTAATTGCAATTCTTGTGGTGGTGGTGGTACACCAAGATACCAGGGAGACTACACAGGTATTACTTCAAATTCTGACGTTTCTTGCCTAACATGGAGTGACTTTCGTTGGGGTAGTTTCGCCAGTTTTACAACTTATTTTCCCGACTTTGCCATGAGAGTTTCTCCTACAAATCCAATGATATCATATCGCGATACTATTTGGGCTGAAGTACCAACAGTAAAACTTTATTCTAATGAAGCTATCTTTACCGCAACAATCGCTGATCCTTCTTCAGGCACCTTTACAATTGAATATCCTAATGGTAACTCTATTTCTTCATTTCCAGGTTCTCTACCGATTGTAATTACAGCTGATCAGGTTCCTGTGGGAGATTATTTGATGACAATTAGAGGGGAAGGGCCAAATGGCACTCCTGTTCACTCACGTGAAGCTACAATTACGGTTATCCCTTTACAACCTCCAACTGCTGAGTTTAGTGTTAGTGATACAATTACTTGTCAGGACGGCGCTCTTGACTTTACGGACGAATCTACTAATGGTCCACATAGTTGGTTATGGACATTTGAAGGTGGCGATCCTGCAACTTCAACTGAACAAAATCCAACAGGAATTAGTTATAATACAGGAGGCTCTTTTGATGTCAGCCTTGAAGTAACAAATCCTGCCGGCAGCGACCTTATTACAAAGGATAAATTCATCACTGTTAATGCAATACCCGAATCCCCTACTGGAGAAAGCTTGTCTGTATGTAAAAATGTGGAAATTCCACCTCTTGAGGCCGAAGGCATTAACATACTATGGTATAGTGATCCCGAATTAACTGAGCTAGTTTTCGCTGGTAATATCTTTAATACTGGTGATACTCTCCCTGGTGATTATCTTTATTTTGCAACACAAACAATTGATGGATGTGAGAGTGAAGCCATAGAAATTACATTGACTATATATGAAACTCCTAACGTAAGTTTTATTCCTCTGGATCCAGTGTGCCTTAATACAGAGGTATTTGAATTAGAAAATGGAGAACCAGCAGGAGGCTCATATTTTGGCACTGGTATTATAGATGAAACATTATTTGACGCTTCAATAGCTGGAGCAGGAACTCATAATCTTGGGTACCGCTATGCTGATGAAAACCTTTGTGCAGACACAGCATATCAAAATATAACAGTATTGACGCTACCTGAAGTTACCCTTGATCCATTTGCTTCTGTTTGTCTAAATACTCCACCATTTGAATTAACAGGAGGTCTGCCTCTAGGTGGCTGGTATAGTGGAGATGGTGTTATAATTGATAATATGTACGATCCTGAACTTGCAGGTTCCGGTGATTATGAAATATCTTACACCGTTATCGACGAAAATGAATGTTCAAATTCAGCCTCGCAAACTATTACAGTTTTTGAAGTGCCACAGGTAAATATCGGAAATGATACTTCACTATGCGGAAGTAAAAATATTACACTGAACGCTACAATACCAAACGCTGCTTCATATCTATGGATTCCTGGAGATTTCACTACATCTTCCATCACCGTGGATTCAACTGGAATAGGTTATAATTCGCAGGAATTTAGTGTACTTGTTACTGATGAAAATAATTGTACCGGTACCGATGCTGTAACTGTTACATTTATTAATTGTACTGGTATTGAAGATATTGTTGGTCTTGAAAACGTAAGTCTCTATCCAAATCCAAATGACGGAACCTTCAATTTTAGGATTATTTCTTCTAAATCAATTAATATCGATCTTAAGGTATACAATGCCTTAGGTGTTATATATTTAGAGCAAAATCAAATTGTAATAAATGGAGAGTATTCCTCTAGAATTAATCTACAAGACATCAAACCCGGAGTATACTTTATTACTCTCCAGAATGATGATGGAATATTTGTTAAGAAGTTTTTGGTTAGATAATTGACTTAATTCTCTTAACAATTTAAATTTTTATGAAGGCCCGAAACCAAGTTTCGGGTTTTTTCATTATAAGAATCAACTCTTGGATATAGTTTCGGCTTAGATTGATAAATATATTTGTAGTTTTGAGATAAATTAATTTCAACAAATCGTTAAGGAAATAGTGACTAAACAATCTTTTTCTATTTGGGTAACTGTGTTATTCGCTTTCATTTGTTTTGGTTGTCAATCATTGGCTGCGCAAAAAGTGAGTGATCCTGATACAACAATAAATATTAGCCCAAAAGATTCATCAAGCATTAATATTGAGGAGGTTGTAATTACCGGGACTAGGGTCTCAAAAAAAATAATCGACATTCCATATCCTGTTACACGAATAAACTTTGTCGATTACAAATACGACAAAAAAATTGGAGTTGATGATGTGCTATCATCAGTCCCGGGTATGTTTATACAATCCAGATATGGCAACCATGATGTAAGGATATCTATAAGGGGATTTGGCAGTAAATCGAATTCCGGAATCAGGGGGGTTAGAATACTGTTGGATGACATACCAGAATCAGAACCCGATGGCCAAACCAGAATCGAAGCAATTGATTTTCAGGCTATAAGCAGGATTGAGATTGCAAAAGGCAATTTGTCATCATTGTACACAAACGCCCCGGGTGGGGTTATAAATTTTATCAATGATATTGATTTTATGAGATCATTTGGTGTTCAATTTAATCAATTTGGCTCATTCGGATTACGACGAAACGGGATTAAATTAGGTTTAAGAACTGAGAATTATGGTCTGCTGGGTGCGTATAGTAACCATCACTATGATGGGTATAGGCCACACAACAGTGAGCATTGGAATATTGTAAACTCAGTAGTAGAAACCTCTCCATCCGAAAATACAAGTCTTAAAATACTCTTCTATTTTGCTGATGGGCTTATCAAACTCCCAGGAGCATTAACCAAAGAAGAATTTGAAGCAGATCCATTTCAGGCTGATCAGCGATTCATAGACCGGGATGTGAAGCGATTGTCAACTAAGGGTCGTCTTGGTTTAAGGTTCACCTCTAAATTTGGGCGTAATTTAAATAATGAGTTTGAACTCACTGCTTATAGTACAATCAAATATTTCGAACGGACTTCAAGAGAATACCGTATAATTAACAGGTATGGTCTTGGATTACGGGTAAGATATTTAAACAAATCAAAAGTAATGGGCAGAGTCAATGAATTGTTAATAGGAAGCGACTTATTATTTCAGCCTGCAAGAACGGAATATTATACGAATATAAACGGGAATAAAGGAGACCAAATAATTCAATTGTTAGATGAAAAGATTTATAATAATGGTTTCTATATTTCGAACAACTATGAAATAACAAAAGATGGTTTGTATCTATTGCTGGCTGGTAGATACGATTACATTAATTTCAAATTACAAGAAGAAACCTTACCCTCCCGAAACGATAATAGGAATTTTAATGCCTTCGTCCCAAAGATTGCCCTGAATTACAAATTGTCAAAGTGGATTTCAGTTTACACATCTTATAGTTTAAGTTATGACAGTCCGGCTAAGAACGAATTGGAGAGTTTTGATCCTACTAAACTTTATAATCATGACCTAAAAGCCCAGGAAACTAAGAGTTTTGAAGTGGGGATTAAGGGGAATATACTTAACTCTGAAGCTGAATTTTTTAGGCATCTGCTGTTCGAAGCTACTTTCTTCAATTTGAATATTGATAATGAAGTGGTTCCCTATGAAGTTTATAGTGAAGTATTTTTCAGGAATGCAGCAAAAACAAATCGAAGGGGCATTGAATTAGGATCACGGGTTGAATTATATAAAGACCTAAAATTTACATTTGCTTACACATTTT
The DNA here is from genome assembly GCA_002686705.1 of Bacteroidota bacterium. The sequence goes on along the minus strand of NYYH01000076.1, from coordinate 10,811 downwards.
CTGATTTCATTTATGGGAAATATTCAGCCATTACAATTGAAATCGATTCAGCTGGAAACATCATAGAACATGAGAAAGATTTTTCGGGAAACATAGTACCTAGTGTTCCAAAAAATAATCTCTTTCTAGCATTGTCATATTCACATCCCATAACTAAAAATGTTGTTGGATTTGCAAAATTTAGCTTTTCGGGCATAAGCGGACTTTGGGTAAATGATGCTAATACCGACAAAACCAAGTCATATCAATTACTAAATTCAGTTTTAGGGTTAGATATGAAATTTGGCAAATTAAATATAATGATGTCGGGAGGAATGAATAATATGTTGGATGAAGTTTACGTAGGTTTTACAAATACTAATTCTGCAGAGAAAAGATTCTACGAAGCCGGTGAACCAAGAAATTATTATGTTTCACTAAATATTGGATATAGATTTTGAAATAGGTAACTTTTATTGTTAAGCAAAACAATTCATATTAATCACAACATGAGGCAATTGGCAAAAAATCTCATAATATTATTATTTATCGTATTGGCTATTATCACCAATATTACAGCTCAAAATAATCAGTACGATTACAATATGCTAACTATTGGAGAGAACTACAGAATTTACCCAAGTAATGTAACACAAACTGAAGTATTTATTGTAAAAAGTCCGATAGATGAGAATGTATTATTTTCATCATGCAACACATTAACCTTTATTCCTTTTTTTATTAGCGAAGGAATCTTTGTAAGTGAAAATGGGGGAAATACATGGCAGGGAAATGACACATGTACAGGCAATCCAATGCTGTTCCATGGTGGTGATCCTGGTATTGCAATCGACAAAAATGGCCGTTTTATACTTACACGATTAGGAAGATCTCCTTTTGTAGGGTTATATTCTCACTATTCTTTGGATAACGGTAATACCTGGTCTGGGCAAAGTGTTATATCGACAGATGATCTTGAACGGGCAGCTGTTATTTCAGATGCCAGTACTTCCAGCACTCATTATGGACGTACTTATGCCACATGGGTTAAGTTTGCAACTCCTTTTCCAATGATGTTTTCATACACAGATGATGGAGCTGAGACATGGAGTACTCCACAGCAAATAAATTCACCAACTAACAGGTGTGCAGGTGGAGATATTGATGTAGCGGTAAACGGAGATCTCGTTATATGCTGGGCTGGTGTTACCGAATTTTCTCCTTTTAAGGAGATTTATGTGGGTTTCGCTTCTTCCTCCAACGGAGGTCTAAACTGGACAGTATCAGAAAATGCATTTGACATTAATGGAATAACCGGGTTACTTCCAAACAAGGGAAATATAAGGGTGAATGGTTTGCCAGGAATCGCTGTGGACAATAGTGGTGGAGAAAGAAATGGCTGGATTTATATAGTAACAGGACAAAAAGACAAACCACCTGCAGGTTCTGACCCTGATATTATATTAAATCGTTCAACCGACAGTGGTGTAACATGGTCAGATGCAATACGGGTTAATCAGGATGCATTAGATAATGGCAAAACCCAATATTTCCCAACAGTTCATGTAGATAAATTTGGCGCAGTTGATATTATATTTTATGATGACAGGTACACAACTGATGATTCAACTGGTGTTACTCTTGCACGCTCAACAGATGGTGGCGATAATTGGAAAGAATTTGAAATTAGTGATCATAACTTTAAACCAATTCCAATTGGTGGGCTAGGTCAAGGTTATCAAGGTGATAATATTGATATCACTTCTACAACAACAAAACTTTGGCCAGTCTGGATGGGTAACTCAACTGGCATCTATCAAATATGGACAGTTCCTATTAATTACTCATCTGTTGATGCGATTAATGAAGAAGCTCAACTTAGTTTTGAATTAGAACAAAACTTCCCAAATCCTTTTAGTACCTCAACTACTATAAGCTTCTATGTTCCTAAATACAGTTTTGTTTCATTAAAGGTTATGGATGCGATGGGGACTGAAATACTAAAGCTTGTAAACGAATATAAATTACCAGGCCACTATGAAGTAAACTATAATTCAGATGATTCGCAAGCAAACAGCGGAGTATATTTTTATCGACTGGAAGCAGGGAGTTTCACTAAAACAAGAGGAATGATATTATCGCATTAAGACTAACTGTTTGGTCCCAACAATCTTTTCACCAACGCTTAACTGATAATAGTATATCCCGTTAGGAAAACCTGCGACATTAAATGTTATAGTATTTTTTCCTAAAATGATCTTTTGTGGAATAAGCGAAGTAACCTTAACTCCATAAATGTCAAAAATTGTTAATTGCATTGGGTGGTTAATGTAATGGTCATTAATAATACTAAAAGAGATTGTCGTATTATCTTTAAAGGGATTAGGAAAATTTTGGTGAAGGATTATCTCCTTCAAAAATTCATTATTATTTTCAACTCCAACAGGTGTAGCTGGTTTAAATTTAAGCACAGCTCCTTCACTACCTACAGCAAACCCATGTAACGAATCAGTGAATGTGATATCATAAATAGCCGTAGATTCCGGAGTTGGTATTTCCAACCAGGTTGATCCTGAATCAACACTATAAATAAATTTCCTCTGAGGGCCCAAAGGAGCCCACGCTTCAGTATCGTTTACAAAATCAATATCATATGCAATGCCTTGCATACCAAGCTCTTCATATTCCCAGTTTGGCCCACCGTCAAACGTACGGATCAAACCAACGCCATAACCAAAATCGGGATCACCACCAGCTCCTATCACTCGAAGAGAATCAAAGATGTATAAGTTGTGTACCTCATCAGCAGGAGCATCTGAAGCATCAATAGCATACCACTTTTCACCACCATTATTTGTATGCCAGGTAACACCAGCAATATCAAACATACCTCCACATGCATATCCATATTGTTCATTGTAGAACTTAATATCCAATACAGGGAAGAATGCAAGTGTACTGGTATCAACCTCAGCTTGCTGCCACAAATTACCTCCGTCAGAAGTGCTAACAAGTGCATGCGGAATACCGCCCATCCATCCAACAAGTGAATCCAAAAAGAAAATACATGTCATGAAAATATTCTCAACAGGGTAAGTTTCACCAATCCAATCAATACCTCCATTAGTAGTTTTGAGCAACAAAGTTCCATAAGGCGGTGTTGAATAATTGAATGAAGATGCCCATCCCAACTGGCTGTTAAGAAAAAAAACATCAACAATATCATTCGCTGTATTACTTTCTTGTATCATCCAGTTACCTCCACCATCCATAGTATGCACTATGATTCCAGAATCTCCAACAGCCCATCCGGTTAAACTGTCTGTGAAATAAACAGATCTTAAAAATTGCTGTGTTGGAACTTCGATTTGTTCCCAGCTACCCTGAGCAAAACAATAGGTTTGAACTTGAAGGAAAATAATAAATAGTAATATTTTGAAGACAGCTTTATTCAATGTTGAAAATTGTTATTGTGATTTTAATCCAATCAAATGCAAAATTAATAAAGTAGCATATCAAAAAACAATATAGTGTCATTTCGTCCTTTATGCTATGAATTTCCTATTTTTGGATTATAAATCACAAATAGCCAAATAAAATGAAAAAAATTATCGTATTACTCATTATTGTTTTTGCATGCTACATAGGATACTCGCAGATATATGTTGGTGATATTAACATAAATAAGAGAAAAGGCACCAATTATGTAGAGTTGGTTGGCATTACCAAAAACTTCGAAACGTTAGTTCATGTGGATTATGGCCAGGCAAAACCCAAAGCACAAGAAATTAGAGATAAAGATGGGGCAATTGCCCGATCAGCAAGTATTATTTCTGCCTTGAACCTCATGACTAAAAACGGTTGGGAATTTGTAAATAGTTATGGTTATGGCACCAATGATGAGAATGTTGTTAGATACTTGTTAAAGAAAAAGGAGAAGTAACTTCATATTATTTTCTGCTAAAACCGCTTTATAAGATTAAGATATAGTCTGTTGTAGTTATTCTTGGTCTCGAAAATACCTTCGTAAGCAATAGACAACGACAGTTTTTTCATGTTAGTATGCATCAAATATTAGGCGTTGTAATATACAACTTTAAAACTAAATGTTAGGTGTTTGTCTCATCAGGATCATTCATAATAAAGACGATGAACCATTATAAGACTGCGGAAAATTAGTGTTTGAGTTATGGACCTTACATTTTTAACTCCAATGAAGGATCCCAAAAGTACTTGTCAAAATCTATAATTTTATTTTCCTCAACAATCAACCCTTCACTCCTAAGCAAGTCAGCCATAATATCCTTGCCGCCAAAATGTTGTTTTCCGGTAAGTAATCCATTTCTATTTACAACTCTATGAGCGGGTAGATTTTGAGGTAAGTTTTTAGATGAATTCATTGCCCAGCCAACCATACGTGCCGATCCTTTACTTCCTAGATATTCTGCAATAGCACCATAGGAAGTAACTTTTCCATATGGAATTTGAAGAGCTACATCATAAACTTGCTGAAAGAAACCTTTTTCCATTTTCAATATAGTTATAAAGGTACTAACTTAAACTTCAAATACTTGATTTTTGTTCCACGCTCAAGCCACTTTTTTTCATAGAACGTTTGAATTTGAGTAAGGGCTTCATCATTTTCTTCTCCATAAACATCATACGTAGAATATAATAATTCATGGCCGTGATCTCTAATCACATCCAATGTGTATTCAAAAAAAATAATGTTATCTGTCTTTAAATGAATAACTCCATCAGTTTTTAATATCTTATAATATCTATTGATAAACTGAGGTGATGTCAATCTCCTTTTTTCTTTAATTCTACTAGGATGAGGATCAGGAAAGGTAATCCATATTTCTGATACTTCATTATTGCCAAAAAAATATTCAATAAGGCTAATTCTTGAACGGATAAATGCTACATTTTTTAAACTTTTTTCATCTGATGTAACCAATCCACGCCAAATACGAGCTCCCTTAATGTCTACACCAATAAAATTATTTGCTGGAAACATTTGCGCCAAGCCTGTCGTATATTCACCTTTTCCACATCCTAACTCAATTATCAGGTTATTGTTATTCTTGAAAAAAGTACTTGTCCAGTTATCTCTTAGCTCAAATCCATCAATAACCCCTTCGTATGCCAATTGAAACATATTGTCGAAAGTTTCATTTTCGGCAAAACGATAAAGCTTATTCTTTTTACTCACTTTGGGGAAAAATTTAGCCTATTTTACAAGTAGCCAGGCCTGTGGATTTTCTTCGTTACGAATTGCCAATAGGTTGTTTTCAGCTGAAACACGATTGTTAAATTTCATAATGGCAACTCTGAACATTCCATATTTATTTGTATCAGCAATTAATGCACTATAACCTTTATTATTGAGTTTGGTTACCAATCGCTTGGCGTTTGTTTCATTTGAAAACGAACCTGCAATTATAAAGAACCTATCTGTGGTTAGAACTTTTTCGACAGGAATTTTTTCTATATTCTTGGTACCCTCAACATTTTCTTTTGGACTGGAATTATCAACCAACTCCTCAGTTATTTCATCATCAAGTATTATAGGCTGTTCACTATTTTCTTCGTTTATATTTTCATCTTCAGTAATGTTAACCACTTCAGTATTTAACTGATTTGCAGGATTAGCATCTTCTTCTAATATAGTGGTATCTTCTTTTTTAAGAAAAAATGGGAAAAATGAAGCTGTACTACGGCTTAATTCAGCTACGTGGCCTGAATTGATATTCTCTGACAAATAATCATTTACGCTTGAATAAAAAAATGGAATATGTGATGAATATTTATCAAAATAAATTTGTAAAGCTTCTCTTTGCATATACATATAACCGACTCCCATAGCCAAAACAACTACTAATAAAAAGGTTAATTGGTTAGTGAGTGATGATTTTCTTCTCTTAGCATGCATCTTCCTCCCACCATCCAGTTTAACCTTTTTTTCAATTTTAATTTTTCTGTCTACTGGTTTTTTTCTTTTTTTGTTTTTTTCAAAGGCCGACTTTACAACTTTTCTAACTTTTTCCTCATCTGTTTCTCTTCTAATTGCAGGAGAAACTACACTACTTAACCCAAATGAATTTGAGTTAAAATTAACTCTAATATCCTGTGCAAACACAATATTTTTGTCACCATCATAATAAAGGGAACCAATATTTTGAAATTTGATTCTCCTTCCCGTTTCTAATGCATTATGACATTGAAAAACAAACTGATCAACTTTTTGTTTTGCGGTTTTATATCCTATTTGCTCCTGTTGTGCAATATGATTTACAAGTAAGCCGTCGTTTGTTCTTAAATAAACGTTAAAATGTATTTTACGGAAAGGAGGTGAAAAGCTATACGTAACTTCATTGATTGATACTGGTTTATCATTAGTTAGAAATCCGCCTAAACCTGGAATAACTACGCATTCATAATCATACAATAAATCACCAATATACTTTGCTATCTTCATCTCACAAAACTTCTATTCCGAACCAGCTAAACTAAACAATCTGATCGTTAATATCAAGAAATATTTTCAAGTTTTTGTAAGTCATCAACCGTGTCAATGGCAACACTTTCATAATCAGTAATATCAACAGAAATAGAAATGCCATTTTCAAGCCAACGAAGTTGTTCAAGTTTTTCTGCTTGTTCAAGTTGTCCGACTGGCATTATAGCAATCGCTTTAAGGACGCTTGTTCTATAGCTGTATATTCCAATGTGCTTAAAGAAGATGAAATTATTCAACCAACTGTCTTGATCAATACCACGAAGTACTGGTATTGCATGCCTACTAAAATATAATGCATTGTAATCATTTCCTATTACAACCTTTACAACATTTGGGTCGAACAATTCATCGTTAGAGCTTACTTTTTTAGCAAGTGTACCTATTTGAACATTGCTGTTGTCGAAAAGAGCTACAACACTATCAATTTGTTCAGGATTAATATTTGGTTCGTCACCTTGTATATTCACTGCTATATCATAATTTTCACCTTTTTTTTCCAGCAATGAGATTATTTCGTTACAGCGTGATGTGCCATTGGTATGGTTTATATCAGTCATCAACACTTCTCCTCCAAAACTTTTAACATGATTATAAATCCGATCATCGTCCGTTGCTACAATAACTTTTGATAGATATATTGATTTCACGGATTGTTCATAAACTCTTTGTATCATGGTTTTACCCTTAATTTCCACTAAAGGTTTCCCCGGAAAACGGGTAGACGCATACCTGGATGGAATTATACCAATGCTTTTCATTTGTGGTAGTTTGTTTTCAACTAAGAGTTAGAAAATAAGTATCAAAATTCAGGACAGATATTAAACTGTATTCTAATTAAAATAGTCCATGAACTTCAGCATTTACTTTTTCAATAACAATGCTTAGATCTTCAGGGGAGTTAAAATCCAAATCATCTACGTTAACTATGAGGACCTTACCCGAAACATATCCCTGCATCCAAGCTTCATATCTTTCATTAAGGAGTTTTAAATAATCAAGCCTTATTGACTCCTCATAATCACGTCCTCTGGATTGAATTTGTTTAACAAGTGTTGATACAGATGCCCTTAAATAAATCAATAAATCAGGTGGTTGGATAAATGAATTCATCAACTCGAACAGAGAACTGTAGTTATCAAAATCTCTTGTGGACATTAAATTCATTGTATGTAGATTAGGAGCGAAAATATAAGCGTCTTCATATATTGTCCTATCCTGAATAATATTTTTCCCGCTTTTTCTAATATCTACAACCTGTCTGAACCTTGAATTTAGAAAATACACTTGCAAATTAAAAGACCATCTTTGCATATCCTCATAGAAGCTATGGAGATAAGGATTATTTTCGACGTCTTCGTAATGCGGCTTCCAGCCAAAATGTTTGGCCAAGAGCTTTGTAAGTGTTGTTTTACCTGAACCGATATTACCAGCTATTGCTACGTGCATGTATTATTATTTTTTACGAAAGTATACAATTTGTTATTAAAATTTATAAAAACAATTACACATTAAGTATCTCATTAACATATTCACGACTTCCCGATAATCGGGGAACCTTATTTTGTCCGCCTAATTTATTGCGTTTCTTCATCCATTTGTAAAATGTATTCTTTTTCAGATTTACAATTATGGGTTGTTTAAGTACGAGATTGTGATATCGCTTTGCCTCATAATCAGAATTAAGAGATTTCAATGCATTATCAAATGCTTCATTAAAAAAGTCATTGTCTTCCGGTTTCTTCTCAAATTCTATCAACCATTGATGTACTACCTCATCATTTTCAAACAATGGGGCTGCTGTATACTCATTGATTATGGCGCCAGTTTTTGAACAAGCTATAGATAGAGCTTTTTCAGCATTATCTATTATTAACTCCTCGCCAACTGCATTTATATAGTTTTTTACCCTCCCAGTTATACGTATTCTAAACGGGCTTTTACTTGTGAACATAACTGTATCGCCAATCATATATCGCCAAAGACCTGCATTGGTACTTATAATTAAAGCATAGTTAACACCGATAATTACATCAGCCAATTGCACAGTTTCCTGCTTACCTAAATCTATACTGCTAACAGGTAAGAATTCATAGTAGATACCATAGTCAAGCATTAAAAGCAGATCAGTGCTATTTTTCTGATCCTGAATAGCAAAGAAACCTTCCGTAGCATTATAAGTATTAGAATACGCCATTTTTTCGTGCGAAAGAATGCTACTGTACTGTTCACGATATGGTTCAAAGTTTATCCCGCCATGGAAAAATACCTCTAAGTTAGGCCAAATCTCATGTAAATTTTCCTTACCTGATTTTTTAAGTATCTTGCGTAGCAGTACAAGCATCCATGATGGTACACCTGAAATACTTCTTACATCATGACCCATGGTTGACTCAGCCATTAGTTCAAGTTTGTTCTCCCATTCATCCATTAAAGCAATGGTTAATGAAGGAGTCCGTTTAAACTGAGCCCAAAAAGGTAAGTTGTGCATTAATATTGCAGATAAATCACCTTCTATATAAGTTGTGTGACTAACTTCAAGTATATTCCTGCTTCCTCCCATTACAAGACTCTTTCCTTCAAAAAGTTCTGAGTCTGGATATAAATTGAAATAAAGGGCTAACATATCTTTACCCCCCTTATAGTGGCATTCTTCAAGAGCTGAGGGACTTACCGGAATAAATTTACTTCTGCCTGCGGTTGTTCCAGACGATTTTGCAAACCATGTAATTTCTTCAGGCCAAAATACATTTTGTTCACCTTTGCGCAATCTATCGATAAATGGCTTCAGGTCTTCATATGAGCTAATTGGTACTCTGCTTTGAAATTTACTCAATGAGTTTATGGTTTTATAACCATACTGCTTACCCCACTCTGTATCGCGTGCTGCATTTATAAGCTTCTTAAATACATCATTCTGCACTTCAATAGGATACTTGCTGAAAAGTTCGATTTGATGAATTCGTTTTTTAATCCACCAGTTAAGTATTGAATTTACAAAAGCCATATCTATCCTTTTTACTAAAAGGGCTGTCAAAAATAAAGAAAATTGTAAGGATTTACATTTTATTTTTTGTTAATTTCGTTTAAGGAACCGATAAGAAATGGGCTGAGAGCGAATTAGGAAAAGGTAGTAGTTTCTATCTTAGAATTTTAGGAAGGCCATGTTCAGACATTAATAGAAAACTATAAATATTGGATGGCACTTGAAATTGAAAAAAAGTTTTTGGTGAAAGGTAACTTTAAACTAAAAGCGACTGACAAAACAAGGATTACTCAGGGTTACTTATCATCTGATCAAAAGAGGACTGTAAGAGTTCGAATTACAGGTAACAAAGGATATTTAACTATTAAGAGCAGTCTAAACCAAACAAGTGTTAGTCGATTTGAATGGGAAAAGGAAATTCCTATTAAGGATGCTAAGGAACTACTTAAGATTTGTGAACCTGGTATAATAAATAAAACCCGATTTATTGTACCGGAAAAAACAGGATTAAAATTTGAAGTGGATGAATTCCACGATGATAATGAAGGTTTAACTATTGCTGAGATCGAATTACCTACGGAAGAATATATATTTGAGAAGCCAGTTTGGCTAGGTAAAGAAGTAACTAATGACTCCAGATATTATAATTCAGTGTTAGCTAAGAACCCGTTTACAAAGTGGTAGTAAATATTTTAAGGACCAGCTTGAATTCAGATTATCAGAATTCTTTTATACCCGGGAGGGCTTTTGCCTGAGCAAGCAAAATATCATCTTCTTTAATCAAACAATTAAATCAGCATATTCGCACAAATATAACATATTATGCTGCGTTTTGCTATAATCTACTAACATGTGCCTTATTATATTATAAATAAACATGATGTTTTTTTGAAATACCGGATAAAGTATTTATATTTGTTTTTAATGCCGCTTTTGGCACTAGAATATTATGTTAGATGCCAATGAACTGGGATGCAGTAGGTGCTATTGGAGATTTAGTTGCAGGGGTGGCTATTGTTATCACCTTAGTGTTTCTCGCATTTCAAACTCGTTCAAATACAGCTGCTATTCGTGCTCATGCAGTACAAGATCTCCTCTTAAAGTCGGCTGACATCTATATTGCCACTATTTCAGATAACAATCTTATGGAGATCTTTGGAGAGAAACTTCCGAACGGCGTGCCCCTAACACCTACCGAGCAAGCAAAGGTATGGAGGATGCTCCACGGCATCCTCACGAATCTCCAATTCGGGTTCGTGCAACACGGTGTAATTAGCATCTTTGTTTCATCAAATTTTCGCAACTAAGAATCATCACTATAAGGAA
>NYYH01000075.1 GCA_002686705.1 Bacteroidota bacterium | reverse complement strand
TCTTCTAGGAATATTTGTTGCCACAAAAGCTAGGTTACTGTCTTTAGCAAATTCAACCAATGGTGCATAATCAGTTTTATAGTTTGGCCATAGTCTAGCTTCTTTTTTGTAACTTTTTGCACTAATCATACCAGCGAGATATTCATTTAAAATCATCTGGTTATCAGCTTCAATCATTTCTGCACCCAAAATAATATCGCCATTTAGTTCCATGTAAAGATCCTTTGTCAATTCATACTGTAGCCAATGGCAAATGGGATTATTGTGTAATTCTCCAAAAAATACGATATCAGCTTGAGCAATTTCCTTTAATACTTTTGAATACTTAATCTTCTTTCCATCAGCATTAAAAAACTTATAAGCTATTTTATCCTTATTAAATCCAACGGTAATTACAAACAACAAAATTATAGTTAGTATCTTTTTCATTTTATCAGTTTTTTAACAAATTTCAAATTTTAATATATAATCTATCCCAAACTATTTTTTCGATTTTTTTAGTTTTTCTTCATGAAACATTACTGGCAAGAGATTCTCTATACCATCAAAAATCCTTGTATTTCCCTTTTCACCTTTCATTATAATCTTAATCGTCCTATTCTGTTTTTTTTCAGTTTCTGCAATAACTTGTCTGCATGAACCACAAGGAGAAACGGGATTATTACACATAAAATGATCGGTACTTACTGTAATTGCGAGCGAAACAACAGTTGCATCTGGATATTTCGAATTTGCGTAAAACAATGCAACTCTTTCAGCACATAAACTTGATGGATAAGCAGCGTTCTCTTGATTGGCTCCTTTTATTATTTCACCGTTATCAAGTAACACAGCTGCTCCAACATGAAAATCTGAGTAAGGAGCATAAGATCCTTTCAATGCCATAGTAGCTTGATCAATTAACTCTGAATCTGATGGGGATAATTTTTCGTTTTCATCATATTCTTCAAAACTGATAGTTATTTTCTTAATTTTCATAACCAAATTTAAATGCTAAAATAAAAATAAGTTACATACTTATATAAATAATCCCTAAGTATTTCGAAAAAATCGACAGTGGTGAATATGATAATATTGGAATTGTAGAAATTTTGAAATCGAGAAACAATCTTCTAACTTCTAGCTTAGGCATCAGTTGACAACCGTAATAAGCAATCAAATAGCATGTATCACCTAATCACTAACTTTGGCGGGCATACTATCTCCTTTTTTACGACCAAATAATAAAAGTGAATAAAAGAAGGTAAACAATGTTACACCAGCCTGAGTCTCCAAAGTGTCGTCAGAAAACATAGATATAATCATAATAAGAAAGAAGATACCAAAGTAATAATCTTTAAATCCCGATAACACTACAGCAGGATAAATTAAACCTACGATAAAAACAATAAATCCAATTAATCCTAAAGCAACGCTAATCCCAAGAAATTGATTATGTGCATGATATCTGTATTGGGATTCAAGTGCTGAATTCATATCAGCAAATTGTTTATTAAAGGCATCTTCAAGATCTCCAGTGCCAACACCTATTAATAAATTATCCTTTATAATATTTAGAGAGGCTTTTACATATTCTAATCTTTGCATTAATGAACTACCACTAGGGTTGCCGGTTTGCTGGTAAACTTCATAACCTTTAATCATTTTTAATATTCTGACCCTTAATCCGGGAGTATGTACATAATTGTAATTTGCTAGACCCTGCTCAATCATATATACATCTTCATCCGTCAAAGCGTTTACTCCTTCAGCATCCTTTCTGAGGTCTTTAGACGTTAAATATCTTATTAGTGTAGAATTAATGAGGTGACCTTCTGCTGCTTTAGCATGATAATCCAATCTACTTCTTTCGTTCCATGCAGATTTAAGTTCCTCGTAACATAAATATAGCCCAACATATTTACCGTCTTCAATTTGTAAATCAAGTGTATCATGCATATAACTATTTCCCTGTTTGGTATATTTATCAAGCTTTCCAAATTCAATATTTGGAGCTGTGGTGGCATCACGAATTATGTTTTGAACATGCATAAAGAACATAACTGGTATTGCTATTGCAATTAAAAATAGCACTAATTTCTGCCACAAGAACATAGAATGAAATAATCTCCAAATTAAGTATCCAATACTAACTAACAGTATAATTACAATAGAAGTTATTGCTTCCAATAAAAATAAAAATGCTAAAAACCATACCGCCATTACAATGAAACCGATAGTTTGCCAGCTACTAAACTTCTTTTCATGAAAAACAAAATATACCATTATAAAAAAAGCAAAGCTTACGTTTAGGCCAAGGCGAATAGGAGAAATAAATGCGGAAATTTCTCTAATATCCATATATTGATTTGTAAGGAAACCGAATGCACTAATTACCGTACTTATAAGTACCGACAGAGAATAAATAATCATTAACGATCTGAAACGTTTTGAGCTAATATTCTCCATAGTCGAGATAATCAAAGGCAACAGCAATAATGGTAGCTTAACCCGAAGGTCTTTTACTGCATAATTCAAGTCCGAAGTGTAAATTAAACCAAGGATGTGAACAAAGTAAATCAAGGTAAAAACCAGAGCAGGTTTATTTCTGTAAAATAGAATAAACTTATCAATCAGATTATTATATGTTAGGGTTATTATATAACCTAAAAATTGAACAGTACCTGTAAAAAATCCACCCAGCTTATAAAATCGATAGCTGACACTAAAAGAAAACCCAGACCAAATCCACAAACCAAGGAGCATAAATTCAGTAACACTCATTGTAAATTTAGACAATGGGATGCTTGCAGCCAACAACATTAATGTAATTGTATAAGCCCATGAATGAATATTTGTACTTGAATTTACCATGGAAACCTCCTCAATGAATTCATTATAACTTTATTGTTTGTTGTATGATCCATTAAGGATTGAGGAATATAGGGATTTGTTGTTTATTACTTTTATAGCTTCTATAATTTCAGGATCATTAACCAAAGACGACTCAATTTTACCTTGTTGGTAATAATATCTTGTAACTATCTCAATCTTGAGCATTTCTTCGATCTCAGTCCTGTTTTTATCAATATCTTTTTTCTTTTCAATGGTGATCTCGTCAGCTAACTTAGTGAGTGTTTCATCCATAGCGTCTAAATAATCTTCTCTTTCAGAACTTTTTCTTATATTTTCAAGTAGAACTTCAGTTTCAGTTTTATAATCAAACCCCTGATCTTCTACATATCTCTCAAAATCATTAAACACGGAATCTGTAATTGTGAAATCCTTAGCTGAAGGTATCGAATCGTGTTTTAATACGAAATCATTAGCAAACTTAAATAAGTAATTTTGTGAGTATAGATCGCCACTTATCTGGCTATAATTTCTTCCATCAATAGCAATGTCAGGTTCAATACCACCTTTATCATAAACAGCCCTACCGCCAGAGGTACTGAAAGCTTGCAACAATGAATCTGGCAGTTTGCTTAAACTATCGACATCTATATTATCGAAGTAATCAATTGCTTGGATGCATCTACCACTTGGAATATAATATTTAGCAACAGTGAGCTTCATTTTTGAATTATATGGAAGTTCTAGAATATTTTGAACAAGACCCTTTCCAAATGTCTTGTCCCCAATAATCACTCCTCTATCCAAATCTTGTATTGCTCCAGCTACAATTTCAGACGCCGAGGCACTAAAACCGTTAACCAAAACTACAAGTGGAATTTTTGTATCAACACCACTAGTGCGTGTTCGATGGACGAACGTATTGTTACTCATTTTACCTTTTGTCGTAACTATTATCTTATTTTTCGGCACAAAAATATTAACTATGTCAACTGCCTCATTTAGCAAGCCACCGCCATTACCACGAAGGTCTAGAATTATTCCTTTGAGGTCATTTTCAGAAACAAGATTGTTAAATGCAGTTTTAACTTCAATAGCTGACTGTGGGTTAAACTGAGTAAGGTTAATATAGCCAATGTTGTTACTCACCATCCCGTAAAACGGAATATTTGGTATTTTGATTCTTTTTCTAATAAGTTCAATATCATGTGTAACGGAATCGCCGTAACTCTTAATTGTTAGAATAATAGAAGTGCCAGGAGTACCTTTTAACTTTTCACTAACTTCTGGACTAGATTTTCCCATGGCAGATTCACCATTAATCGCATAGATCATATCACCTGCCTTTAAACCTAACTCCTGCGCAGGGAATTTTTCATATGGTTCGGTGATAACCACATATTCACCCTGTTTTTGAATTAAGGCTCCAATACCACCGTATTCGCCTCTCGTCATTAGCTCAAAATCCTCACGTCTTGATTCAGGCACATAAACTGTATATGGATCAAGTTTAGCAAGCATAGCATCAATTGCTGTAGTACTTAATTCACCAGGTTTAATATCGTCAGCATAATTAAGGTTCAACTGACGCAATATATCAGCATAAATTTCAAGATTCTTTGATAATTCAAAATTATTTTGATCCTGCGACCACAATTTTGAAAAGCTAAAAACTACAATTATTAGCATCAAAATCTTTATATATAATTTATTTGTCATAACTAATTTGTTTTATGGAACCGGATCATATCCACTCCCCCCCCATGGATTACATGAAGCAATACGCTTAATGGAAAGCCATCCACCTTTTAATGGTCCATGCTTTGTAACAGCATCAACACTATAATTTGAGCATGATGGAGTATATCTACACGACCGTCCGATAAAAGGCGAAAGTGTATATTGGTATATTCGTATTATAAAAATAAATAAGCTACCTATTACTCGCCTCATCCTTGTCAATTAAGCGGTGCAAAATTAGAATTAATTTTCGTTCTATCTCAGAATAAGTTTCAATAGTTTTAGCCAGGTATACAATGCCTATTAATAGCTGAGTCTGCGGTTTGTCTTTAAAATCGTCCCATACTATATATTTATTCTTACGATAAGTTTCCCTGATTAATCGCTTAATTTGGTTTCTACTTACAGATGAAGCAAAATTTCTTTTAGAGACCGAAATCATAATCTGTACAGGAGGTCCTCCATTTCTCTCCGTTTCAAGAAATGTAACATTAAATGGATGTAGAAAGAATGAGCTACCGTTAGTAAATAATTTACTAATCAGCAGTTTACTATTCAATCGCTCTGCTTTTTTAAAAGTATTCCTCAAGATAATTTAATCATAGTTTATATTAATGAAATGAATAACTAATTGTTGTAGTTATTCCATAATCATTGGTTGATGCATCACTCGATACAGGCTTATTATCATAATTGTAATAAAAATTAATCCCAACTTCAAAATCATTTATAACTTCAACTTTTGCATCCAAATAATAATTTACCCTCCATCTCCCAGCGGTTGTTAAGTTGGGGTAAGTATTGATATAGGTAGAAATATTGATCTCAGGATCAGTATATTTAAAATAATGATAATTTAATCCTATTAAACCCTCAAGGTTGTCACTTGGATCTTCACTACCAGAAGCCCACTCTCTATTTCCACTAGCACCAATCGATGCATACATTCTATTGTGATAATTCTGAATTAAATAATTGATAATTGAAGTACCAACAAGCAATCTCAAATCATATCCTAATTCACTATTAGAACTACCTTCAGCATTAAAACCAATATACCATCTCTTTTTCAGCAATTTCTGTATATCAAATGAAACATCTGTTTTATTTGAATTCAAGGTATCGGATTGAACTGTAGTATTATCACTCCAGTTCAGTTGTGTAAAAGTTTTTCTATTCCTATAATCAATCTTACCTGAAGAGGTTATGCTTGCAATATCACTTCCTTTGGAGAAATTAAAACCCAAACTAAATGTACCACTGGTTCTCAGCCAAAAATTCTTTTTGATTGGATACATTTCAATGATATCTTCAACTTTCAATGATTCAGTGCCATTAAGTAGTCTAATCTTTACTCTACGACTAATGCCAGAAGTATCAAATGTGCCATAATATTGTATTCCTTGCCGCATTATAACCTGAAAATGCTTTTCAGAACTGAATGTATAAACCTTATCGAGCTGAAACTTAATAGTTCCCATTCCATCCATTTTAAACGTAATAATACCATTGTCAAGTTTTTTAATTTCTCCTAGCAGTACATTACCGTTTACATGGATTATTGTATCAGTTTTTTGTGCGAAAGATGACAACCCTATCAAAAATATGATGGTGGTTATAATTGCTTTGTTAAAAGTTCCTATCATAAAAGTTTCAATCTTTTGCAAAGATAAAAAAGAATACCGCAAACGTTTTAGTTAATAACAATGATGTTGGGACTTAAGTAATTGTAAAATTATAATTCTGTTAGTAAGTGAATTTCATATTTAATATTCAGAATAGTATTATTTTCGATGCCAATAAAATGACTCTTATGAATCAGAAACCACGATTAAGTTTTTGGCAGATATGGAACATGAGTTTTGGATTCCTCGGCATTCAATTTGGGTTTGCACTACAAAATGCAAATGCCTCTAGCATTCTATTAACTTTTGGTGCCGATATACATCAACTTAGCTGGTTTTGGTTAGTAGCACCAATTACAGGAATGATTGTTCAACCAATTGTTGGCTTTTTTAGCGATCGGACATGGAACAAATTGGGCAGAAGACGTCCTTATTTTCTTGCCGGAGCAATATTAACAAGCACTGCACTTATTCTTATGCCAAATGCTCCACACTTTGCAAATGCAATAGCTCCTATGTTTATCGGTGGTGGAATGCTCATGATCATGGATGCTTCAATGAATATAAGTATGGAACCATTCCGCGCTCTTGTTGCCGATAAGTTACCGGAAGAACAACATGCACTTGGATTTTCAATGCAAACATTGCTAATTGGAATTGGTGCAGTTGTCGGGTCATGGTTACCATATATGCTAGGAAACTGGTTTGGTATTTCTAAAGAAGCAACTCACGGTTTAGTTCCTGACAATGTTACTTATTCATTTTATTTTGGAGCCTTTGTACTTATTTCTTCTATTATCTGGACCGTAATATCTACGCAAGAATATCCACCAGAATATTATGATGAAGAAAAAGATGGAGAAATTGTAAAGGAAAAATTTAGGATTCCTTCAAAAATGTGGCAATTATTGATAGTACAGTTCTTCTCATGGTTTGCCTTATTTTCAATGTGGGTTTATACAACACCAACAGTAGCTCTACATTTTTTTGGCACTAGTGATCCCAACTCAGCCGACTTCAAAGAAGCGGCTAATTGGGTAGGTATACTTTTCGGGGTTTATAATGGAATTTCAGCCATAATTGCATTGTCGCTTCCAAAAGTTGCTGCAAAAATTGGGAGAAGAAACACACACGCGATAGCATTAACACTTGGTGGTCTATCATTTCTGTCATTTTCTGTAATTTCGAACTATCAACTACTTATGATCCCTATGATAGGTATAGGAATAGCTTGGGGTAGTATATTGGCTATGCCATATGCTATGTTAGCAAATTCCCTACCTCCTAAAAAAATGGGAATGTTTATGGGATTGTTTAACATGTCGATAACCATACCTCAAATTATTAATGGAATTTTTGGTGGATTAATTTTGAAGTATGCGTTTGGTGGTGATCCCCTATTATCAATATATTTAGCTGGGGTTCTAATGATATTTGGTGCAATCAGCACATTTTTTGTTAAGGACAAATTATAACTCATTCAATAAGAATGATGATGAATGCTTTTGAAGCCGTAATTTTTGACCTAGACGGCGTAATAACAAAGACGGCAACCACACATAGCAGAGCATGGAAAAAAATGTTTGACCATTATCTGCATGATCGCTGTAGTAACCTAAATGAAACATTCAATGCATTCACTCCTTCTGATTATTTAAATTATGTTGACGGTAAACCACGATATGATGGCGTGAAATCATTTTTGGAATCAAGAAATATTAATCTGCCATTTGGAAATCCTGAAGATGACGTAGAGGTTGAAACAATTTGCGGATTAGGAAATAGAAAAAATAAGGTTTTTAACGAAGTATTGATGAAGGAAGGTGTTGAAGTTTTTCCTTCCACAATTAAATTAATGGAGCAACTCAAGAAAGATGATATTAGAATTGGTGTTGCCTCTTCGAGTAAAAACTGTAAAGCGGTTCTCGAAGCTGCTGATCTGATGCATTTTGTTGAAACAAGAGTGGACGGTGTTATTGCTGCAAAAATGGGTCTTAAGGGCAAACCCTCTCCCGATATATTCCTAACTGCAGCCAAGAATCTTGGTGTTGATATCAATAAAACAATCGTTGTTGAAGATGCGGTTTCAGGAGTACAAGCTGGAAAAAATGGTAATTTCGGACTTGTATTAGGATTAGCTCGTGAGGAAAATAAAGAAGCCTTAAAAGCAAATGGAGCAGACATTGTATTAAACGATCTTGAAGAGATAACAATATCTGAAATTAATAGTTGGTTTATTAAAGGTATTGAGAATGACAATTGGGAGTTATGCTACTACGATTACGATCCGAGAAAAGAAAAATCGAGAGAAGCCTTGCTGACTGTAGGAAACGGTTACTTTGGAACACGTGGTGCTATGGAAGAAACTTCTTCAAGTGAAACCAATTATCCGGGCACATACATAGCAGGGTTATATAACAGACTTAAAACAAAAATAGCAGGCAGAGAAATTGAGAATGAGGATTTTGTAGTTGTTCCAAA
The DNA here is from genome assembly GCA_002686705.1 of Bacteroidota bacterium. Next base: position 30,556 of record NYYH01000075.1, on the reverse strand, counting down.
CTGGCTTCCCATAAATTTTAAAATTGATGATGAACCTTGGTTTGATCCTAATGCCTGTAAGATAGAACAAATTGCACGTAAGCTGGACTTTCGTAATGGTCTCTTAACGCGTAAAATGATTGTTACCGACCATAATGGATATAAAACCCAAATTGAATCCCAAAGGATTGCAAGCATGTCTAACCCACATGAGGCAGCAATTAAATATAGTGTTACACCTCTGAATTATTCAGGGAGGATTAGCTTTTCAAGTCATCTTGATGGGACTGTAAAGAATGAAGGAGTGGATCGCTATAAAGACTTAAACTCATTACACTTAAAATTTGTTGAACAGGGTGGCAAAGGAGCGACTACATGGCTTAAAGTACGCACTTCTCAATCAGAAATAGAAATCGTGGAAGCTGCAAAAATTAGACTAATCTCAAAAAATGATAATATAGATTATGATTTTGGTATCTGTTATAATGATGGTATTCCTTATACTTTTAGCGATCAAAAGGTAGAAGTAAACAGTACAGTTACACTTGAGAAACTTATTACAATCTACGATTCAAATAATAACGGAAAAGATTTATTACAAAAGGCACTGGATGAATTAACAACAATGCCCTCATTTGATAAGGTACTTAAAGAAAGTAGTCTAGCTTGGGATGCAATATGGAAAAAAGCTGACATCAAACTTATTGGCGATAGAATTTCGCAAAAAATGTTACGCTTACATATTTATCACATGATGATCAGTGCCTCACCGAATAACAAAACAATTGATGCTGGAATAACAGCTCGTGGTTTACATGGAGAAGCTTATCGTGGTCACATCTTTTGGGATGAACTTTTCATCCTTCCATACTACGACATTCATTTCCCAAAAACTGCCAAATCTGTACTTATGTATAGATATAGAAGAATTGACAAAGCTCGTGAATACGCTTTAAAACATGGTTATAAAGGCGCAATGTTTCCGTGGCAAAGTGGAAGTGATGGCAGAGAAGAAACTCAAATTCTTCATTTGAACCCAATAACGGGTATTTGGGGTGAAGATTTCAGTTCTCTCCAACGACATGTTTCGCTGGCAATAGCCTATAATATTTGGCAGTATTTCCACATTACAAACGATTTAGAATTTATCGAGGATTATGGTGCAGAAATATATTTAGAAATATGTCGTTTTTGGGAAAGTAAATCGATATTTAATAAGAAAACAGGTCGATACAATATTGAAAAAGTTATGGGTCCCGATGAATTCCATGAAAGTTATCCTGGTGCTAAGGTAGGTGGCATTCGCGATAATGCATATACTAACATTATGGTAGCGTGGTTGTTTAGTAAAGTTCAACATTTTATAGGTGTAATGACTGCCGGAGGAAGAGAGAAACTGTTTAATAAAATTAATTTGCAGGAAAATGAATTAGACAATTGGTTAGACATTGAGAGTAAATTAAATCTGGTTATTAACAAACAGGTTATAATTGCGCAATATGACGGTTATTTCGAACTTAAAGAGCTCGATTGGGAATATTATTTAAAAAAATATAAGGATATCCACCGTATGGATCGCTTGTTGAAATCGGAAGGAAAATCAGCTGATGATTATAAGGTAGCTAAACAAGCTGACATGCTAATGATTTTCTATATCCTTGAAATTAAGGAAGTAACAAACATTCTTACTAAGCTAAATTACAAACTTCCAAAAGATTATCTGAAAAAAAATCTTGACTACTATCTTAAACGAACATCACATGGGTCAACTTTAAGCAGGGTTGTTCACTCGCAATTGGCGAACCTCACAAATAACAAAAAGCTTAGTTGGGAACTATATAAAGAAGCTTTAATGTCTGATTATGATGACATTCAAGGAGGCACTACTGCCGAAGGAATTCATATGGGTGTAATGGCAGGAACTGTTATGATCGCTTTAACTTCTTATGCTGGTGTTGATTTAAGAGATGATATAATTAAAATTAAACACAACTTGCCAGAACAATGGAAAGAATTGGAATTCTCACTTACGTTTAAAAGGATAGTTTATCATTTTATTATTACTAACAAATATGTTAGAGTTGTAACAAGTGCAGATACAGAATTAGTTGTATTTGGTGAAAATTATGAAATAACTAAAAATGAAAACTTTACATTTAAAAATATCGAATCGTTGAGTTTTAATTAACTATCAATCACAATCGTAAAATAAAAACTAACTAATATGTTAGAAGACGTATTATTAATAACTGAAAAGCATACAACTGCCGCTAATATTATTATTAAAGAAATTCTTAAAAAGAAGAAGGACAAATATGTAGTTGCAATTTCAGGAGAATCAGGTTCAGGAAAGTCTGAACTTACTCATGTTATTGCCAGGAACTTACGTAACTACGGCATTGTTGCGAAAGCTATACATGTTGATAATTTCTACAATACCCTTCCTATTGAACGAGCCTTTTGGCGCCAAAAAAACGGAATAGAAAATGTGGTAGGCCTAAATGAATATGATTGGGATAAAATAAACCAAACTATCGATGACTTCAAACACAATAAGAAATCTACTATGCCATGTGTTGATCTTGTCACCGAGCAAGTTGATGAGCTAACAACTGACTTTAACGGAATAGATATGTTAATTATTGATGGTTTGTACGCTATTAATATTGATAAAACTGATATTCGAATTCTGATTGAATTAACATATCATGAAACAAAAAAGTCTCAAATTGACAGAGGGAAGGAACTAGATACCGATTTAAGAAGAAAAATTTTGGAACAAGAACATAAGGTAGTAGAGTCTCTTAAAAATAAAGCGACAATTAGAATAAGTAAAGAATATAAGGTTATTTTGCTATCTAGCTGATATTAGCTATATAACATAATTTAAATAAGTTTAAGGATTCCTTTTTGTTGATCATTCAGAATTCGATATTCTCAATTTTTATTTTCTGCCAATTTGACGGAAATCAGTACTTGGCAGAGCTTTTGCTATTGCACTTGAGCAAGAAATAATCTAATGCACTTAAAAGATTAATGAACATGGGTGAAGAAAATATAGAAGACGTAACTTTTGAAAATAACGACGATAACGTTGAGCCAGAACAAGGCAATGAAAAGGATATGACAAAACAAAAACCAAAGCCGGAGAAAAAAAGCAGGAAATTAAAGGCTGAGAAGAAAATTGACGAACTTCAAGATCAATACAATGAGCTGAATGACAAATACCTACGCATATATTCCGAGTTTGATAATTACAGAAAACGAACAAATAAAGAAAGGTTGGAGTTGTTAAAGAGTGCATCACATGAGGTTATTGTTGATCTACTTCCAGTATTAGATGATTTTGATAGGGCAATAACAGCAATTGATGAACATGGTGTTGATGAGGAAACAAAAAAAGGATTATTACTAATTTATAACAAGCTATACAGCATTCTATCTCAAAAAGGCCTTGAGTCAATGGATTCTGTTGGCAAGGACTTTGACACTGATTACCACGAAGCCATTACTAATATCCCGGCACCTTCAAAAGATTTGGTTGGCAAAGTTGTTGATGTAGTTGAAAAGGGTTATTTATTAAATGGTAAGATAATACGATTTGCTAAGGTTGTCATTGGAAGCTAACCTTAAAAGGATCAAAACATTGAATAGTAGTTTATGAGTAAAAGAGATTATTACGATGTATTGGGTGTTGGGAAAAGTGCATCTGTCGATGAGATAAAAAAGGCTTATCGTAAGATGGCTTTAAAATATCATCCCGACAAAAATCCTGATGACAAACAAACTGAAGAATTGTTCAAAGAAGCTGCAGAAGCTTATGAAGTTTTGAGCAATCAAGACAAACGATCGAGGTATGACCAATTTGGTCATGCAGGGATGCGTGGTGGAGGAATGGGTGGCGGTCATATGTCGATGGACGATATTTTCAGCCATTTTGGTGATATTTTTGGCGGTGCATTCGGTGGAGGTTTTGGTGGCCAAACAAGCAGAAGAAGAGTTAACAGAGGATCCAACCTTAGGGTGAAAGTAAAATTATCTCTTGAGGATATTGCTCACGGCATCGAAAAGAAAATTAAGCTTTCTAAATATATCGAGTGTGACTCATGTGATGGATCTGGCTCTGAAAAAGGAAATAAACCATCAACCTGTTCAACATGTCATGGACAAGGTCAGGTTACAAGAATTACAAATACATTTTTAGGTCAAATGCAAACAGCCTCTACTTGTCCACAGTGTGGCGGCAGCGGCGAGATGATTACTAATAAATGTAAAGTTTGCCATGGAAATGGGATTACAAAAGGAGAAGAAGTTGTAAGTATTAATATTCCCGCCGGTGTTGCTGATGGGATGCAATTATCAGTTAGTGGAAAAGGAAACGCAGGAGCACGAGGTGGAGTTCCAGGTGATTTAATAGTATTGATTGAAGAAAAAGAGGATGCTGAACTAGTTCGCGATGGAAATAATTTATTGTACGACCTGTATATTAACTTCGCTGATGGTGCCCTGGGAATAACAACCGAAATTCCTACAATAGATGGTAAGGCCAGAATAAAGATAGCACCCGGTACTCAAGGTGGAAAAGTCTTAAGGCTTAAAGGAAAAGGAATACCTGATGTGAATGGTTATGGAAGAGGAGATCTTCTTGTAAATGTTAATATCTGGACACCACGAGATCTTACAAAAGAAGAAAAAGGAATGATGGAGAAGCTAAGGAAATCTGAAAACTTTAAGCCAAATCCAACGTCTAAAGACAAAAGCTATTTTGATAGAATGAGGGAGTTCTTTTCTTAGCATTCTTGTAATCCAACTGACTCCTTTATAATTGACAGATAGGTAAGCTATCATTAAAAGATAATAGCATATTTTAGAGAGAAATCAATCTTTTAACATTTTTTTAAAATTTGAAATTTATTAAGATATTATTTTTGCCACTCACTCCTGATTTTTAAAACAGTATCATGGATCAAAATATTGCACTCCAAGCCATAAATGTTTCGAAAAGTTACGCTAACCATAAAGCACTTGACAAGGTAAATATTGAAGTTCCAAACCAAAGTATCTTTGGCCTATTAGGACCAAATGGTGCTGGAAAAACAACATTACTACGCATCATTAATCTCATCTCTGTAATGGATGAAGGCAGAGTGTTGTTAAATAGTAAACCAATCACTACAAAAGACATTGTAAATATTGGCTACCTGCCTGAAGAACGCGGACTTTACAAAAAAATGAAAGTAGGTGAGCAAGCTGTTTATCTGGCACAGCTAAAAGGGATGTCAAAAAAAGATGCCGTAAGTCAAATAAAAACCTGGTTCGAAAAGTTTGATATTGGGTCGTGGTGGAATAAGAAAGTAGAAGAGCTCTCAAAAGGAATGCAACAAAAAGTACAATTTATTGTCACTGTTCTGCATAATCCAAAACTGCTGATATTTGATGAACCATTTAGTGGATTTGACCCAATCAATGTTAACCTTCTTAAAGAAGAAATTCTAAATCTTCGTGCTAATGGAGCAACAATTATATTTTCAACACATAATATGGCATCTGTTGAAGAGCTGTGCGATAACATAGCTTTAATCAATAATAGCCAAACAGTACTCTCAGGTAGTATTCATAACATAAAGGAGAAGTATAAAGATAATATCTTTGAAGTAGCATACCGGTCGGAAAAAAATCTTCTTTTGTCTAAAAATAATTATTCAGTAACAAATCTAAAAGATATACATGACGTTCATTATTCAATGGTTAAAATAAACAATGGCCGTACGCCAAATGAACTTCTAATGCAAATATTACCTCAGGCAGAATTAGTATCCTTTAAAGAAATATTACCATCTATAAATGATATTTTTATTAAAGAGGTGAGTGGATAATCAGTGTTATTGTGCTATCTGAGTTGTCAAAAACTTTTCATTAACACAGCCTTGATAATATTAATAGCTCAACAATGAAGAAAACAACTAAATAAACTAATGAACAAAATACTACTTATTATTCAGCGTGAATACCTCTCAAGGGTGAAGAAAAGATCGTTTATTGTCATGACAATTATTGGGCCAATACTGATGGCAGCCATGATTATTCTTCCTGCATACCTTGCCAACTGGAGCGAAGCAACTGAAAAACGTATTGCTGTTCTTGATGAAACTGGTTGGTTTCTGGAAAAATTTAAAAATCAGGATAATATATCCTTTTATTATGTTTTTGAAGACCTGGAGCACGAAAAAAAAAATGCTCTAAACAAAAAAGGTGATATGTTACTTTATATCCCACGTACTGAGCTTAATATTCCATTAAATTCTGAACTATATTCTTTAAAACAGCCTGGTTTGAATGTTACTTCATATCTCAAATCGGTGATGAAACAAATTGTAGAGAACAAAAAACTTCTTGCTTCAGGAATTGATCCTGAAATAATTAAGTCGGCGAAAGTAAATATAAACTTAAGTACAATAAGAGTTGAAGAAAATGGGATCGAAAAGAAAAGTAACACGGAGGTAGAAGTTGGCCTTTCAATATTTTCTGGAATACTTATTTACTTCTTTATTTTTATGTTCGGCGTGCAGGTATTGAAAGGTGTAATGGAAGAAAAATCAAACCGGATTGTTGAAGTGATAATTTCATCTGTAAAACCATTCCAATTGATGATGGGTAAAATTATCGGAATTGCATTTGTGGGTTTAACGCAATTCTCATTATGGATAATACTTACACTTGTTTTTATAGGAATCTTCCAAACAGGCATGCTAACCGATAGCAGTTCGGCAATGGAAATGCTTGGTAATAAAACTGAAATGATTCAGCAAGTTGGTACCAATGAAAATGGAATAAATCCAATGACAATGGTAAATGAAATTATTGGGGGTATTAATATTAAGGTTATGGTATTAAGCTTTATATTTTATTTTCTTGGAGGATATTTACTATATTCATCCTTATTTGCAGCTATAGGCGGAGCAATTGACCATGACACTGATAGTCAGCAATTCATGCTGCCTGTTTCAATACCTTTGATTTTTTCAATTGCACTTTCGGGTGTTATAATAAACCAACCCGACAGTTCTCTGGCATTATGGATGTCGATGATACCTTTTACATCGCCAATAACAATGATGATGCGCATACCATTTGGTGTTCCTATGTGGCAAATATGGCTTTCAATGAGTTTATTAATTATAGGTTTCATTTCAACAACATGGCTTGCTGGTAAAATCTACCGCACAGGAATCCTAATGTATGGACAAAAAGTTAGTTATCCTATTATTTGGAAATGGCTCACTAAGAAGTATTAATCCATAATACTCTCCAAAGTTCTACAAGATTACTTTCTTCTTTTCAAATAAAAAAATTGCTCCTTATTACCTCTTATATTTGAAATGGTTACTAAAAGCAAACTGTCTTTTTGAACATCGTATATTATTATTGAAGGGAAATCATTGTTAGGATTAATAAAAGTCCATCTTGTTTTAGAGGCTTCAGTAAGAGTAAAATCAGTAATTACTTTTTGATTATCAAATAATACTCTATAATAGATCGAATCACCTTTTCTTATAATCTTTAAAGATTCAAAAAAAGCTGTATCTATTCCATTTAAACTAAAACCTTCGCCAGCAAGAAGATTGTCACTAACGAACCTCCAATTCTCGTTAAATTTGACTCCTTTGTACGATTCCCACTCACCAACAAGGATTTCAAGATCATTAATGATTTCTGTTGCGGATGGATTATAACATGAATTCAAAGAGAGAAATAACAACAATAACATTACTGGTCTCATAACTGACAGGTAATTAAGTGAACAAAAATAAGTGTCTAAAATTAATTAAAATGTATATTAGTTAGCAATTTTATTTTGATTGATGAGCAGAAAATATATTGGATTGTACTTGCTTTTAACGCTGCGGAAATACTTCCCATAAATTTCTTTCTGTAAACTTAAACTTGATGTTTTTTTGATTGATAAAGTGTCTTAAATTCAAGTCGTTGATTAGTTAATTTATTAATTGCTATCAATTTGCTAATTCTCAAATATTATCCTATTTTTGCACCCTCAAAAAAATGAAGTAAATAATTAATAACTAAGATCAAATGCAGAATAGAGGAGCTATAAAGTTTTTTGCCATTGCTTTTGCATTAGTTTGTCTGTATCAACTAAGCTTTACCTTCGTTACAAGCAGAGTTGAAAAGAAAGCTAAAGACTATGCGACCAATGAAATCGCTGTTCAGCAAGCCAATGAACTTGCCGATGGAAATAAAGCTTTAGAATCCTACTTAATGGATTCTATTGTTAGTGCCAGAGAAACATATTATCTGGATAGCATTTCCAATGTTGAAGTTTACAACATACTGGTTACAAATTATACATTTAAAGAATGTAAAGAAAGAGAGATTAATCTAGGACTTGATCTTAAAGGTGGAATGAATGTGGTACTTGAAGTATCAGTTGGAGATATTGTTAATGCTCTTGGTGGTAACAGTCAGGATCCGGTCTTCAGAGAAGCCATGAGTCTAGCTTATCAAAAACAAAAGAACAGCGGACGGGGATTTGTTACATTATTCGGAGAGTCATTTAACGAAGTGGATCCAAACGCCAGACTTGCTTCTATTTTCCTTTATGAGTTTAAGGATAAAGGGATTACTACTAACTCAACAAATGAAGAAGTACTATCTGTGATAAACCAAGAGGCTGATGAAGCTATTGACAGATCATATCAAATTCTTCGTACACGTATTGACCGTTTCGGTGTTGCACAACCAAATATCCAAAAACTTTCCACAACTGGCCGTATAGCAATAGAACTGCCTGGTATTAAAGACCCTCAGCGTGTCAGGAAACTCTTACAAGGAACCGCTAAACTTGAGTTCTGGGAAACTTATAATTTCTCAGAACTTTATACTTTTTTTGATGAAGCAAATGCGACCTTAAGAACTGAGGAGGTATTAGATGAAGAGACACTGGAGGCCGAGGCAGAAAAGACAGAGGAAAAAGAAACAACTACCGCTGATGATAATACCATTGCCGGTGATACTGACGATAGTGCTACAATATCTGAAGAAGATGAGAATCGAGAATCTACGAATAAACTTCTTGAACAGATTGCTGCAGATACCACTGGTGATACTCCTGAAGAAACAAGTTTTGATGACTATGCTAAAAGATATCCTCTTTATGCATATCTACAACCATCTTATGCTCAGGACGAGTCAGGAAATCCATATCCTGCTAGCACGGCGCGTGTTGGCGTTGCGGCAATAAAGGATACTGCCCGCATTAATAATATGATTAAGTTTGTTAGGGATATCTTCCCGAGAGATCTTAAGCTTGTATGGTCAGTTAAACCAAACCCTAATACACCTGATATATTAGAACTTATTGCTCTAAAAGCTAGTTATCGAGATGGTAGCGCTGCTTTAGGTGGTGATGTTATTGTTGATGCTCGTCAGGATTATGACCAAAACGGTGGTATTGCTGTCGATATGCAAATGAATTCACAGGGAGCTAAAGTATGGAAAAGGCTTACCGGGGAAAGTATTGGAAAACAGATTGCAATTGTGCTTGATAATTATGTTTATTCATATCCAGTTGTTAATGGTGAAATTCCAAGTGGACGTTCATCAATTTCAGGAGGAAATATGGATTTAAATGAGGCACAGGACCTTGCAAACATTCTTAAAGCCGGTAAACTACCTGCTCCAGCACGGATTGTTGAAGAAGCTGTTGTAGGTCCATCGCTTGGCCGAGAAGCAGTAAATGCGGGAATGAATTCATTTATATTGGCATTTATTCTTGTGTTAGCTTACATGATAGTTTATTATCACCGTGCCGGCTTTGTAGCCAATTTCGCACTTATCACAAATATGTTCTTCTTGTTTGGAGTACTTGCATCCTTAGGTGCTGTTCTAACATTACCAGGTATGGCAGGTATTGTTCTTACACTTGGTATGGCCGTTGATGCCAACGTAATTATTTTCGAGCGTATCAAAGAAGAAATAAGGGCCGGTAAAGGCTTAAGGCTTGCTATTGCCGATGGGTATAAAAATGCCTACTCAGCTATTATTGATGGTAACGTAACAACTTTGCTTACTGGTATTGTACTTTATGTTTTCGGAACAGGACCTGTGCAGGGTTTTGCAACCACATTAATTATTGGTTTGCTTTCATCACTCTTTACATCAATCTTTATTTCCAGAATGATTTTCACCTGGATGCTTAACACAAATAAAAAGATTAACTTTTCTACGAAATTTACTGCAAATGTTCTTGCAAATACGAAATTCAACTTCATCGAGTCTAGAAAGAAAGCCTATATATTTTCAGCTATTTTAATCCTAATAAGTATTGGATCCCTATTTACAAAAGGACTTAGTTTTGGTATTGACTTTACGGGTGGACGTACTTATGTAATTAGATTTGACAACGATATTGATACTGAAGAAGCGAGGAGAATACTAACTACAGAGTTTGATAACAATGCACCTGAAGTAAAAACATTTGGCGCTAACTCACAAATAAAAGTGACAACTAAGTATTTAATTGACGACGACCGTGTTGAAGTTGATTCAATAATTCAGGTGAAACTTCACAACGGTCTTAAGAGTTTATACCTCGACAAAATTAAATATTATGACTTTTCTTCAGATACTGAAGGTGAGAACAAACTACTAGGTATTTTAAGTTCACAAAAAATTGGGCCAACAATTGCCTACGATATCAGGAACAAAGCGTACTTTGCAATTTTCTTTGCTCTAATTATCATCTTTATTTACATAGCTGTCCGTTTTAAAAAGTGGCAATTCGGTGTTGCCGGTGTAGCTGCTCTGTTTCATGATACTATAATTACAATAGGGCTATTCTCTCTATTTTATGGTGTTCTACCATTTAGCATGGAAATAGACCAGGCATTTATTGCAGCTATATTAACTATTATTGGGTACTCAATTAATGATACTGTGATTATCTTCGACCGTATTCGTGAAAACACTAAGCTTTTCCCAAAACATAGTATTAAGAGCAATATAAATATTGGTTTGAATAGTACATTAGCTCGTACAATAAATACATCAGGCACAACAATAGTTGTTTTACTTGTAATATTCATTTTTGGTGGTGAAGTTATCCGTGGATTTATTTTCGCATTACTCATTGGTGTAATGGTTGGTACTTATTCATCACTATTTACTGCTAGTCCGATAGCTTATGATCTTCTTGGCGGAGATAAACAAGAACGAGAAGTTGCTGATAGAGAAGCCAGGCTAAAGGCAAAAAAACCCAGGAAAAAATAACTCTTTTTAAAACTTATGAAAAGTCCCCCTGCTTTTGCAGAGGGACTTTTTTTTTGATTAACTAAACTGTCTCTCTTTAAAATTGCTTTATTTTGCAATTTATAATCATTCTAAATAAAACAATTCTATATCATGAAAAAAACATTATTAGTATTAACAGCAATTTTATTCTCAACAATATTAACTAAGACAGCAACAGCACATTGTGAAGTTCCATGTGGTATTTACAATGACGAACTTCGAATTGAGCTTATTAAAGAGCACATCCAAACTATTGAAAAAGCGATGAATCAAATCAATGAGATTCAAAGTAGTAGTTCAACTAATTATAATCAACTTATTCGTTGGATAACTACAAAAGAAAATCACGCAACATTGATTCAGGAAATTGCAGAGCAATATTTTCTAACGCAAAGAGTAAAATTTGTAGAACCCTCTGATAGCGACAAGTACACTAAGTATATAAACCAGTTAAGTTACCTTCATCAGCTTATAGTATATTCTATGAAGGCAAAACAATCAACCGATCTCAAAAACATTACTCACCTGGATGAAGCTCTAGGAAAGTTTGAAAATGCATATTTTGTTAAAGATGCGCATCGACACAACCTAAATGGAAAGCATAAATAATGTTAATCCAAGATAATAGTTTTTCTCATTAGTGATGTACCTAATCTGAACGGGTAGTAGATAATCTCTGAAAATCATTTATTATTTTTATAGTCTAATTAAATTTTTCATATCTTTAATGAAAACTCTGAATAGAGTATTTAAACGATTCCCTTTGCTATGGATTATAAAGACACAGTGTCCTGGTTATTCGATCAACTACCTATGTTTCAAAGAGTTGGTAAAGCGGCATACAAGGCTGATTTGAAGAATACTGTACTATTGCTTAAAGCATTAGGAAATCCTGAAAAACAAATTAAGGCAATCCACATAGCCGGGACAAATGGCAAAGGAAGTGTTGCACACATAATTGCATCTGTTATTCAAGAGGCAGGTTACAGTACAGGGCTATATACTTCACCTCATCTTAAAGATTTCAGAGAGAGAATAAAAATAAATGGGCAATTAATACCCGAGGAAAATGTATCGAGATTTGTCAAAACGAACAAGAAAACTTTTGTCAATCTAAAATCTTCCTTTTTTGAAATGACAGTAGGTTTAGCCTTTAAATATTTTGCTGATGAAAAGGTTGATTTTGCTGTTATAGAAACCGGACTGGGAGGAAGACTTGATTCCACAAACTTATGCAATCCTATTATCTCGATCATCACTAATATTGGTATAGACCATACCATTTTTTTAGGGGATTCCCTCACAAAGATAGCGAGTGAAAAGGCAGGGATAATTAAATCTGCTATTCCTTTAGTTGTAGGAAAACATCAAGCTGAAACTGATAAAATTTTTGAATTAGCGTGTTCAAAGATAAAGGCTCCTTTGTTTTTCGCTGAAGATGATATGGAGTTGAGGGTTTTTCAATCGGATGATGAAGATATTCAGACGATGGATGTATGGTACAAAAACGAAAAAATCATTACTGGTCTAAAATCACCATTACTCGGTAGATATCAGGAAGAGAATATCTGCACAGCACTCAGATCAATTGAATTATTAAATGAAAATAAGCACATAGATGTAACCAGCAGTGAGATAAGTGATGGCGTTGAGAATATAATTAGCAATACTGGATTTTACGGGCGATGGCAAAAATTGAGTACAAATCCACTAACAATTTGTGATACTGGACATAACATTGATGGAATTAAGGTAGTTATAAAACAATTGGATGACTTAAACTTTACGCATCTTCATTTTGTACTTGGAATGGTAATCGACAAAGATGTTTTTAGCATCCTAACAATATTACCAAATAAAGCTACCTATTATTTCTGTAAACCGGATATCCCTCGAGGAATGGATCAGGAGGAATTAGCACAATCTGGATTCAAAGCTGGTTTGAACGGAAAGTCATATAATTCTGTAACACAAGCCTATCACTCGGCAATAAACAATGCAGGTGTTAATGATTTGGTTTTTATCGGTGGAAGCACATTTGTTGTCAGCGAAGTGATTTAGGAAAATATGAAAGAATAATAATGTAATCAATGGTATGAGCCTTTTCAACATAATTCAATTAGGATTATTGGCAGTGTTGCTAGCATATTTCTTTTATTACGTCTATACAATGTTGTTTGACAAATCATACCAACCACTGGTTTGGAAAGCACAGTTACAAAAGGGATTGATTTCAAAGGAATTAAAACATGCTGAAAAGAAATACTCTGATCATAATCGCTTTTTTAATTTCTGGTTTCAAGTTGAAAGACTGAAAAACGCAAATGTTGCTGGTTCATTTGCCGAATTAGGTGTTTATAAAGGTGATTCTGCAAGGATAATTCATCTAATGGATCCCTCAAGAGACTTTCATTTGTTTGATACTTTTGAAGGATTTCAAGAAAAAGATTTGGAGATTGAAACTGGAAAAGCAGCTAGCTATACAAGTCACAATTTTGCAGACACATCTATTGAAAGAGTACAGCAAAAACTAACCTCAGATAAGTTTGTTTTCCACAAAGGGCATTTTCCTGAAACTATTATTGACCTCGAGAATGAACGATTTGCGTTAGTAAGTCTTGATGCTGATTTATATAATCCAACGAAATCTGGACTTGAATTCTTTTTCCCAAAACTATCTCCGGGTGGAGTAATGATTGTACATGATTATAATCCTGATTGGCCCGGCATAATGAAAGCAGTTGATGAATTCGCAAGAACAATCTCCACCCCTATTATACCACTTAATGACACAGACAACAGTGTACTTATTATAGCACCTTATAAATTACAATAATTATTTCATCATCTTACCAGCAACCATTGTATTCATAGTGCGTGGAGAAAATCTTAATGAAAAAGTAAGTAAGTTATTTTTAAATCAGTGATTGACGTTAGAGCTATTATCTATTCATCTTTTCTATTCTTTAAATTTAATCCATATATCAGGTGTCCGCATTTCTGCCCATTAAAGTCAATAATATCAGGAAGATAGCCCCATTCTTCAAAACTAAATTTCTTTAGTAGCCTGACACTTTCAGGATTAATATCCAACAAAATAGCAAGCAATGATTCCTTTCCAATTCTTTCGCAATCAGAAATAGCATAACTTACCAGAGCTGAACCTATTCCTAATCCATGGTATGAATAGTCGATAAAGAAACTAATTTCAGCAACTTTATTCATTGCTTGCCTGCCTTTCCTGTATGGTGATAGTGTAGCGTACCCTACAACTCTATTGTTAAACTCTGCAGTATAAATAGGGAAACTTGCGTGATCAAAGCTATTGAACCAATCAACTCTTTGTGCAACAGTAAATTCAATCATATCACCAGTAGCTGAATTTGATCTAATCGCTTGGTTATAAATTTCTACAATCGATGATAGATCTTTAATATCAGCGAATCTTATTATAGGTGTTATTCTCATATTTATTAAGGCATTCTTGTTAAGACACAAAACTGATTCGTGTTCCAGAACAACTTTCAACTTCAAAAATCGCCTATTCAAATCATGAGGAAAGATTTCAAAACAATTTTGAATCCAAATTTCATTGCTAACAAATATACAATTTATAAAATTCTCCATTCACCGAAAAATCTACTCCGTTCTCCTAATAATGGTTTACTTGTGCTGTTTCTACCTTTATTTTTGCCAATAAATAATCCTCGATTTAAAAGAGGCTAAAAGAAAAAAAGATGAAAACACTAATACAAACTATATCGACACTTGCTACTCTAGCCATTCTATTTTCTATGAACCTTAATGCATCAGAGTACAATTTCAATGAAGAATCATATATTAACGACATTCCTTTTAATACAGAGGAAATTTATAAAGACATTGTGACTGATCAAGAACTGGCTGAATTTGATTTTGAAGAAGAAGAATATATCGATGATATTCCTGTTGATTCAGGCTGCTTAACACCAGAATGCTTATATAGAAAGGCAGTTTCTGTTGATTTTCAACTTGAAGAAGAAGAGTATATTGATGATATAAAATTTAATACTGCTTTTGTTTCTGCAGCAAGTCTTTACCTTCAAGCTATGTCAGTTAATTTTGATTTCGAAGAAGAAGCATTTGTGAACGATCTGTCTTTCAACGATGATAATATTTCCACACAAACTCACTATCATACCTTAATATTAAAAGGATTTGATCTTGAAGATGTGGATGTAGACATTATGAATCTTAGGATACTAAATATTTCTCTCCACAAATATTCTGAAAAATTACTTGAGAAAATTTCTGAATTCTCTTTTCTCGAATCCAATTTTTAAAATAATTTTTATCAATTTACCTGAACTTGTTACTAATTATTCCTAGTTATTATTACAATATTATAATTACTTTTTCCATTTGAATTTTTCCAGAACCTCTTCAAGTGCAATTTGAAACCAAATTGTATAAAGATGTGGATTTTCATTAATATCATTTTCAAGAAAGCCAAGGTCTGCATATTTCCAACTTTCCACTTCACCAGGATTCGGTGATGGTTCCTGATCAGAAACGCCAATAAATACATGATCAAACTCATGTTCAATTAGCCCCTGCCCTACATCTGCCTTGTAAATAAAAGAAAACGCCTCATCAAAATCACAATCAAAGCCCATTTCTTCTACAAGCCTCCTATGTGCAGCATCTTTTGTTTTCTCGTCTTGTCTAGGATGAGAACACACTGTATTTGTCCATAATAAAGGCGAGTGATACTTATTTGAAGCACGTTGCTGAATCAAAAGTTGTCCTTTCGAATTGAATATGAAAACTGAAAAAGCTCTATGCAACGTGGCTTTTTGGTGGGCCATCATCTTCTCCATAGTACCAATAGGTTTATCATCTTTGGTAACCAATATTACATATTCAACACCCATTCTCATTCTTTTTGCAAACCTAGTAAAATTCAATAAAATATTACAGTAGATGGTGTGCAGATAAAAAATAATTCTAAAAAAAACATAAAATTGCTTGACAATTAAAATATTAATATTACTTTTGACCGACCGTTCAGTCATAATATATTTAATATGCCACGTACAGAGGAACAATTCGAAGAAATAAGGGAATCCAAGAAGAAACAAATAATGGATTCAGCTCTTGAACTTTTTGCTAACAAAGGTTTTGCATCGACGTCAATTAATATGATAGCCATACATGCAGGAATCTCCAAAGGCCTCATATACAACTATTTTGAGAGCAAAGAAGAGTTAATAACTACAATAATACATAATGGTTTTGACGAATTTCTAGATATATTCGATTCTAATAAAGATGGTGTATTAACTGAAGAGGAGTTTGTTTTCTTTATCAACGAAACTTTTGAAATATTAAAAAACAATTTACAATTCTGGAGACTATATTTCTTTGTTGTAGCACAGCCTGATGTCCTTAAACTTGTTGAAAAAAAGCTTATGGATATTATAATGCCTCTTATCACAACTATGTCAAAGTATTTTGAGGCTAAAGGTTTTGAAAATCCCATGGCATATGCACGTTTCTTTGGAGCAGTACTAGATGGAGTAACCATGAACTATATGATGGACTCTGAAACATTCCCACTTGAAGACATTAAAAAAATAATAATTAACAAATTCATTTAATCTAATTCAACCACAATGAGAATCTTAAAAACGTTATCAATATTATCAATAATATTTCTGTTTGGAAACACTCAAACTTATTCACAAGAACTTTCTGCTAAGGAAATAATAAGAAAAGCAGATGAGAAAAACCGAGGTAGTTCTTCAAAAGGAATAATGTCAATGACTATCATAAGACCAAAGTGGGAACGCACAATTGTGATGAAAAACTGGTCGAAAGGCAATGACAATTTCATGATATATATTACGAAACCTGCCAAGGAAAAAGGTCAGGTTTTCTTAAAAGTTGGCAAGGAGATGTGGAATTATGTACCCACGATTTCGCGTATGATTAAAATTCCACCATCAATGATGATGCAATCATGGATGGGATCAGATTTTACAAATGACGACCTTGTAAAACAGTCATCAATTGTTGTTGATTACGATCACAAACTTCTGGGAGAAGAAGTTATAAGAGACATTAATTGTTACAAAATTGAATTAATCCCACATCCCGATGCTCCTGTTGTTTGGGGAAAGATTATTTCATGGATAACAAAAGATGGCTACAATCTTTGGAAAAATGAATATTATGATGAGGATGGATATTTGCAAAATATTGAGAATGGTTATAACATAAAAAAGATGGGCGACAGAACTATCCCTACCAAATTCGAGATGAAACCAGCCGATGAAGAGGGTAAGAAAACCGTAATGGAGATTCTTGAGGTTGAGTACAATATCAAAATTGATGATAGCTTCTTCAGTAAACAAAATATGAAAAAAGTAAGATGATGAAGAATATAATAATAGCGTGGAGAAACCTTTGGCGAAAGCCTTGGAGGACAGTAATTACCAGTGGATCCATCTTTTTCGGTGTGCTGTTATCAGCCTTTATGACATCGATGCAATATGGCTCTTATGAGTCCATGATAAGCAATGTGGTGAAATTCTATTCGGGTTACATGCAAATTTTCATCCAAGACTATCATGAAAACAAAACCATTAACAACACATTTGTATTAACCGACTCATTAATAACAATAATAGATAATGAGAAAGCTATAACACAATACACAAAAAGACTTGAGTATTTTTCATTGGCATCGTCTGACGATCTAACCAAAGGAAGCGTTATAATCGGTGTTGACCCAGAAGGTGAAAATAATGTAACAGGTTTAAAAAAATGGGTAAAAGAGGGTTCTTATCTTAATAACGATGTTCAAGGGGTTTTGGTAGCTATCGAATTAGCAAAATATTTAAAAATAGGTATTGGTGATACAATAGTACTATACGGGCAAGGATTTCATGGAGTAATGGCAGCAGGTGTTTATCCTGTTTCAGGTATACTTGAATTTCCTTCCCCGGAACTCAATAAACAATTTATCTACATGACTTTGCAAGCGAGTCAGAAATTATTTTCAGCACCCGACAGGTTAAGTTCTTTAGTGCTTATGGTTGAGGACAATTATCAATTACCATCTGCATTAAGGCATTTGAAAGAAGAGATTAAACCACCAATGATGATTATGTCATGGCAGGAATTACAACCAGCACTTGTACAAATGATTGATGGCGACAAAGCCGGTGGTTTATTTATGAAATCACTACTTTATTTAATTATCACATTTGGGATACTTGGAACTATTCTTATGATGGTTAGTGAACGTAAACGTGAACTGGGAGTGATGATTGCAATTGGTATGCAAAGGGCAAGGCTAGGAACAATTTTGTTCTTTGAAACATTGTTTATTGGAATAATTGGTGCTACTGCTGGGATACTAGTCAGTATACCGATAACTTATTGGTATTATCTTAATCCAATTCCTTTAACTGGTGATGCAGCAAAAACGATGATTGATATGGGAATTGAACCGTTCATGTACTTTTCAATTCAGCCTGATGTATATTATGTTCAGGCAATTGTTGTACTGATCATCACTATGGCAATTTCAATTTATCCAATAATAAAATCATTCACACTTAAACTCACTTCAGCACTTCGTGCTTGATTTGTTGTAAATTATCATAAGTTAATAATCAATCATAAATAATAAAATATCATGTTACTATCAATATCATGGCGGAATATCTGGAGAAACAAAGTGCGTAGCCTTGTAATAATATTTTCTATTGCACTAGGCATATTCGCCGGTGTTATATCAGGAGCATTTTTTAAGGGTATGGCCGATCAAAGGATCCAAAAAGTAATAAAGACAGAATTATCTTACATTCAGGTTCATAATCCTGGATTCGAGCAAACTTCTGATTTTGCAAACTTTATCAGTAATGCAGAAGAAATTGATGACAGTATATTAAAGATTCCAAATGTAGTTGGTGTAAGTCGAAGAATGTCAATTGAGTCTATGGCCGCTTCTGCTGAGACCGCATCAGGTGTATTGATTTCCGGAATTTTTCCTGAGGATGAAAAAACTGTAACTAGTATTAGCAGCAAACTAATAGATGGTAAGTACTTTGAAGGTATTGCCCGAAATCCTGTAGTAATTGGAAAAAAGCTTGCTGAAAAACTCAATGTTAAAGTAAGATCGAAAATTATTCTCACTATCCAGGATTTGGAAAACAACATAACTTCTGGAGCATTCAGAGTTGCCGGAATTTATTCAACAGATAATAATATGTTTGATGAGGCAAATATTTTTGTCCGATTTTCTGACCTTCAGAAACTTACAAACTTCCCTATAGATGGCGCACACGAAATTGCAATTAATATTGATGATAATAATAACCTGGCAAGTGTTCTGACTGCTGTAAAAGATGTAACTGGAAACAAACTAGATGTTAAATCGTGGAAAGAGCTTAGTCCAGAAATGAATTACCTTACTGAGGCAATGGATATGTATATGTACATTTTTATAATCATAATACTAATGGCGCTACTATTTGGTATAATAAATACTATGCTTATGGTAGTAATGGAGCGCACTAAAGAAATAGGGATGCTTATGGCAATTGGGATGAACAAAATTAAGGTATTCTCTATGATAGTTTTTGAATCTGTCATGCTATCATTAACAGGTGGAATAGTTGGAATTATAATAGGAGCAATTAGTGCAAAATTTGGAGAAACTCATCCTATCGATTTAAGTATATGGGCTCAGGGCTATCAACAGCTTGGTTATGATGCATTTGTCTACACAAGTCTTGATCCTGAGATGCTTATAAACGTAACCGTCTTAGTAATATTAACCGGAATAATTGCTGCCATTTATCCGGCTTATAAAGCACTTAAAAACGATCCAGCTGATGCATTGAGGATCGAATAATTTAGTAGTGAATAGTTATTGGTTATAAGTTAAATGTTATTGAACAATAGGTATTATGAAATTAGTCAGTTTTGAAGAATTAGATTGTTGGAAAGCTTGCAGAACAGTTAGAAATGATGTTAGAATAATTCTTAAAAAATTTCCAATTGAAGAAAAATATGCTTTAACTGATAATATGAGGAGAGCTTCACGATCAATAACTGAGAATATAGCTGAAGGTTTTGGGAGATTTCACTATCAGGAGAATATTCAGTTTTGTCGAATCACAAGAGGATCACTATTTGAACTAATTGATCAATATATTACTGCAAAAGATGAACAATACATATCTATTGAGGAATATAAAAAAGGAATAGAATTGTTGAATAAATCCATTGGTTTAATTAATGGCTATATTAATTACCTCAAAAAAGCCAAAAAGAATGATAATAATTAATAACGATTTTATTCATAGTCATGTGCAGCAACCTATAACATATCAACATATAACGTATAACATATAACTTACAATATATCAACACATAACGTATAATATTAAAACAATGAACAACGTAATAGAAATAACAAGACTTACAAAGATCTATAACAGCAGCGAGGTAAAAGTAAAAGCTGTAAACGGAATTGATATTAATTTTAAAGAAGGTGAATTCACAGCTGTAGTTGGTCCATCAGGATCAGGAAAAACTACCTTCTTAAATATGCTTGGTGGACTCGACAGGCCAACATCAGGTGATGTTAAAATAGGTGGAGTAAATATTTGGGAATTAAGCTCTCGGAAACTTATCGACTTCAGAATGAATAATATAGGATTTGTGTTCCAATCGTACAACCTGATACCTGTATTAACTGCAGGCGAAAACGTTGAGTTTATAATGCAGCTTCAGGGAAAACGCAAAAAGGAGCGTGAGCAGCGGACCCAAGAACTTCTGGATGCAGTTGGAATTGGTGACCGTGTTAAAAGTCGACCATCAAAACTGTCCGGCGGACAGCAACAAAGAGTTGCCGTAGCAAGGGCCCTTGCATCAAAACCTGAATTCATCCTAGCCGATGAACCTACAGCGAACTTAGATTCAAAAGCCACCAGCAGTTTGCTCGAACTTATGTCTCAAATTAATATCAAGTTCAACACTACATTTATTTTCGCAACTCACGACCAAAGGGTAATGGATAAAGCAACAAGGATAGTTACTATCGAGGATGGTAAGATTTTAAAGGACGAGTACTTTGAAAGGAAATAAAATTCATATTGACTTTTGTATGAAATATACTAATTAAATGAAAAAGATCATTAGTATAATATTCTTAATATGTATAACATTGATTTTCTCAGTCAATGCAAATGCACAGAAAAAACTCCGTACAACAGGTTTTTTTGAATACTTAAACAATACTTGGATTCCGAGTAATATGTATCAAACATTTGGGTTCGATGATTGGCAAAATCAATCTACAATTTATAACCGAATTAATATTTGGTGGACACCTGTTGACAAACTTGAATTTCATGCCGGAATAAGAAACAACTTCACCTTTGGACCACTAGTCGCTCAATACAACAAATTTTTTGATTATACCAAACTTGTAACTTACGATGATGGCTACCTTGATTTAACATGGAAAATCTCCAGCGATAACTCAAATGTACTTTATACCAACCTTGATAGGCTGAACTTCAAATGGACACAGGACAAATTTGAACTGACTATTGGGCGGCAAAGAATTAATTGGGGTACAAATCTGGTTTGGAATCCAAACGATATTTTCAATGCTTTCAACTATTTCGATTTCAATTATATAGAACGTCCTGGGAGTGATGCAATATTACTGGAATATTACACTGGCGATTTCTCATCTATACAATTGGCCGGAAAATTAAACTACCGACAAGAAGTAATAGATTCGTTGACGCTGAAGAAGAAATTTAGCTTGACAGCTGCTGCAATGTATAAATTTAACAAATGGAGTTATGACTTTCAATTTTTTGGTGGGATGATGCAAACAGATATAACAGCTGGGATGGGATGGGCAGGAAATATTGGAGGAGCAGGTTTTACAGGCGAAGCAAGCTGGTTTAGAGACATTGACAATTTTACTGACACTACAGGCATTGTTGTAGCATCAATTAGTGCAAACTATATCTTCAAAAATCAATTAATGGCAAGTTTATCAGTTATATACAATAGTAATGGATCTACTGACAAAGCCTATAAAAACAATACAGAGATATTAGGTTCTTTTTCAACGATGTTTTCAAGCAGCCTCAACGTAAAAAACCTAACACCTTCACGTTTCGATATTTTTGGTCAACTTTCTTATCCGGCAACACCGTTAATTAATGTGAGTCTCTCCGGAATGTTTAATCCATATGATAAATCTGCATACATTGGACCTTCAACAACTTTTAGTTTAACCGACAATATAAGTTTATTGCTAATTGGTCAGCTATTTTTTGGAGATAAACTCACAGAATTTGGTGATTATGGGAAAATGTTCTTTCTCGATTTAAAATGGAACTTTTAGTTTAATAATTTATATCCAAAACCAAATAAGAAATATATTGACGATTTATAGAATTTCTGCGATATAAAATAAAATAGTAAAAGGTTGCTTGTTTTAAATAAAGTTTCTATTTTTGCAGCCCAAAATTTGAGTAAAAGAAATATCATATGTATTTAAGTACTGAAGAGAAAAACAAGATTTTTGAAAAATATGGTAAAGGCAGTACTGACACTGGTTCAGCAGAAGGTCAGATTGCCTTATTCACTTATAGAATTAAGCACCTTACGGGTCATTTGAAAAAGAACAAAAAAGACTTGTTTACCCAAAGATCACTAATCAGACTGGTTGGAAAAAGAAGAAAACTTCTTGATTATTTAAAAGAGAAGGATATCGAAAGATATCGTTTAATAATCAAGCAATTAAGTCTAAGGAAATAAAAGTTTAAATAACTTGTACAAAAAAAGGCAATTTACCGATTGCCTTTTTTTGTGTTTTATCAATCACACAAATTATTAATACACAATATATTATGTCAATCAACCCTATATCTAAATCATTCGATCTCGGAGATGGAAGAACAATAACTCTCGAAACAGGAAAACTTGCTAAACAAGCTGATGGTTCTGTTGTAGTAAAAATGGGCAAAACTATGCTCCTTGCAACTGTAGTCGCAGCATCTGAAGCAAGAGAAGATGTTGACTTTATGCCATTATCGGTTGACTATAAAGAAAAATACGCTGCAGCTGGAAAATTTCCAGGAGGATTTTTTAAACGCGAAGCAAGACCATCTGAGTACGAGATTATTATTTCTCGATTAATCGATCGTGCCCTACGTCCATTATTTCCAGATGATTTCCATGCAGAAACTCAAATGCTTGTCTCATTATTATCTGTAGAGGAAGATGTAGCTCCTGATGCAATGGCCGCTTTGGCAGCCTCTGCAGCACTTACTGTTTCTGACATTCCTTTTAATGGTCCTATTTCAGAGGTGCGTGTAGCAAGGATTAATGGTGAGTTTGTTGTAAACCCTACCATCTCCGTACTGGAAGAAGCTGATATTGAGTTAATAGTAGCAGCCTCAATAGATAATATTATGATGGTTGAGGGAGAAATGAAAGAAGTAACTGAAGCAGAAATGCTTGAAGGAATACAGGTTGCACATGATGCTATTAAGATTCAATGCCAGGCACAAATTGATTTAGCAGAAATGGTTAAAGAATCAGCTGCTAAAAGAGAATACAATCATGAAGACAACAATGAAGAATTAAAAGAAAAAGTTAAAGAAGCAACATACAAAAAATGTTTCGAAATAGCACTTAAAGGAAATGCTGACAAACATGCAAGATCAAGTGCTTTTAAAGCTGTCCGCGATGAATTCCTTGATACTTTTAGTGACGAAGAAAAAGAAGTTGTAACAAAGTTAGTTAAAAGATATTTTCATGATGTTGAAAAGGAAGCCGTTCGCGATGCTATGCTAAATAAAAATGTCCGATTAGATGGTAGACAAATGAATGAGATAAGACCTATATGGACCGAAATTGATTACCTACCTTCTACTCACGGTTCAGCTATTTTTACTCGTGGTGAAACACAAGCTTTGGTTACTGTAACACTTGGAAGTAAATTAAACGAGCAAAAAATTGACGGTGCTGTAATTTCAGGTAATCGTAGTTTTATGTTACATTATAATTTTCCACCATTCTCAACAGGTGAAGTAAAAAGAATGATGGGCGTAAGCAGACGGGAAGTTGGCCATGGTAACCTAGCAGAACGTGCTTTGAAATTTGTTATCCCTAGCGACGAAGATAATCCGTACACTATTAGGATTGTTTCAGATGTTCTCGAATCAAATGGATCTTCTTCAATGGCGTCTGTATGTGGCGGAACTTTAGCGCTAATGGATGCTGGAATTAAAATATCAAAACCTGTTGCAGGTATTGCAATGGGCTTGATTTCAGACAATAAAACCGGTAAATATGTTGTTCTATCTGATATACTTGGTGATGAAGACCACTTAGGCGATATGGACTTTAAAGTTACAGGTACTGCTGACGGTATCACGGCTTGTCAAATGGATATAAAAGTTGATGGTTTATCACATTCTATTTTAGAGGAAGCGCTTGAGCAGGCACGTCAGGGAAGGATTCATATTCTTGGCGAGATGGCAAAAACAATTAAAGAGCCTCGAGAAGACTATAAAGAGAATGCTCCAAGAATTGAGAAGATGATTATCGATAAAGAATTTATTGGCGCAGTTATTGGACCTGGAGGAAAAGTAATTCAGGAGATTCAAAATGTTACGGGAGCAACAATTGTAATAGAAGAAGCTGATAATAAAGGTATTATTGACGTTATGGCAGATAACAAAACTTCAATTGAAGAAGCTAAAGAATGGATTGCCGGTATAACTGCAGTGCCTGAGTTAAACAAAACCTATCTTGGCACTGTTAAAAGCATTGTCGCTTTTGGAGCTTTCGTTGAGATACTACCTAGCAAAGATGGATTATTACATATCTCTGAAATAGATCATAAACGAATTGAGAATGTTGAAGATGTACTAAAGCAGGGAGATAAAATAAAAGTAAAGCTCATAGGTATCGATCCAAGATCAGGAAAATTAAAACTTTCGCGCAAAGCACTTATTGACAGACCCGATAAAGGCTAAGGTTTTTCAAAGTAACCTTTGAACAATAATAACGTATAAGATTTAGCAAAAAAGTCATTACATTATGAGGCAACTTAAAATCACAAAGCAGGTAACAAATCGCGAAACAGCCTCGCTTGATAAATATTTACAAGAAATTGGTAAGGTTGATTTAATTACTGCTGATCAGGAAGTTGAACTTGCAAGGAGAATTAAGCAGGGTGATCGAATTGCTCTTGAAAAATTAACTAAAGCAAACCTTCGTTTTGTGGTTTCTGTTTCTAAACAATATCAAAATCAAGGCCTTACATTACCCGATTTAATTAATGAAGGCAATTTAGGACTAATAAAAGCTGCTCAACGATTTGATGAAACACGTGGATTTAAATTTATTTCCTACGCAGTTTGGTGGATCAGGCAATCAATTCTTCAGGCTCTTGCTGAGCAGTCAAGAATTGTAAGGCTACCATTAAACAAAATTGGTTCCATAAATAAAATTAATAAAGCTTCTGCCAGGCTTGAACAATCATTTGAAAGAGAACCAAATTCAAAAGAGATTGCTGGCGAACTGGAGATGACTGAAAACGAAGTAAAGGAATCTCAAAGAAATGCTGGCCGACATGTTTCAATGGATGCACCTTTAATTCAGGATGAAGATAACACAATGTATGATGTACTTCGTAGCGATGAAGCTCCAACTCCTGAAACAGGCTTATTGTATGAATCGCTACGAAAAGAAATCGATCGTGCTGTTCAAACTTTAACTCAACGTGAAGCCGATGTTGTTAAACTTTATTTCGGACTTGGCGAAGGTCACCCTATGACGCTTGAAGAAATAGGTGAAAAGTTCGACCTTACAAGGGAACGAGTACGACAAATAAAAGAAAAAGCTATAAGAAGACTAAAGCATACTTCAAGGAGTAAGATATTAAAATCTTATCTCGGATAAAGATTCAAAGCGTCCGCCTCAGGCTGACGCTTTTTTTATATTTGCAAAAAAACTATGGATCATCTAGTGGCACCATCAATGCTTTCTGCAAACTTCGGCCAACTCAAGGCTGATGTAGAGATGATAAACAATAGCGATGCCGATTGGTTCCACTTAGACATTATGGATGGTGTTTTTGTTCCTAATATAAGTTTTGGACTACCGATAGTAAAAACAATCAAGAGTAATGCAAAAAAGCCCCTCGATGTACATTTAATGATTGTACATCCAGAAAGATATATAAGTGATTTTAAGAGTGCTGGTGCCGATATATTAACTATTCATTATGAGGCAAGTACACATTTACACAGGAGCATCAATGAAATAAAAGAAGAGGGAATGAAGGCTGGGGTTGTGCTTAACCCACACACGTCTGTTAATGTACTTGAAGATATTATATCCGAAGTTGACTTAGTCCTACTTATGTCTGTAAATCCTGGATTTGGTGGTCAAAAGTTTATTGAAAATACATATATTAAAATAAGCAAACTTAAAAACTTAATAATAAAAACAAACAGTAAATCCTTAATAGAAATAGATGGTGGAGTTAATCTTGAAAATGCATCCAAACTTATTAATACAGGTGCTGATGTATTAGTCGCAGGAAATACAGTATTTAGTTCATCCGATCCAATTTCCACTATCCATAAACTCAAACAAGCGTAATATATGTACCCCTATTTACGCACGTTAAAATTCTTTGCTAGAAGAAAAAGTAAACTTGCTATAGGAGACGAAAGCGTAGTAAATATGCGCGTACTATTTAGTGATGTTGACCCCTTTATGGAACTAAATAATGGACGTCACTTAACAATGATGGATTTTGGAAGATTTGATCTAGCCATCAGAACGGGCCTATTGTCAGTTGCAAAACAAAAAAACTGGAGTTTTACTATAGCAGGTGCAAGTGTTCGTTACAGGCATAGACTCAAATTCATGCAAAAATACACGCTTCATTCCCAAGTAGTAGGATATGATGAAAAATGGTTTTACTTCCATCAAAAAACTATAAGGCATGGAAAGATTCACTCAGCAGCATTGATTCGTGCGGCTGTTACATCTAACAAAGGTATTGTAAATCCAATGGAAGTACTGCGAGCGATGGGATATGATGATTTAAGTTATTCTGTTCCGGATTGGGTAGCAGCATGGGCAAAAGCTGATGATTTAAGACCCTGGGATTAAAACCTTACAAATATTACCACAATTGCTTCTGATCACTTCCCTTCTACTCAACTTAGAACCGTATTACATGATCATCAATATTTTTAAACCACTCAATATTATATGTATGGCTACTATATGAATAATATCCCAGGTAATAATCGCCTTTCAACTTAAAGATGGTTACCAATCCAAAACGACCAGGCATATAGTTTGCGTAATCAAATATATAATCATACGTGTATTTTGATATTGATTTATAATTGTGAGTATAAGTAGTGGCATTAATAACACTCGAAAAATATGCCGCTTTTCGGGAGGAATACGAAGAAAAACTATAATTAGACGGAAAATTATAAATTGGATCGGGCATAATTAGATTACCTCCAGGACCCACAATCATTTCACCACCTGACACCATAATTGCTTCAGATATTACTCCCTTTGCTTGTTGAGTTTCAACAACACCTCCCATAAGGATTTGAAAATCTGTATGTTTTCTAAAAACTGAGATAGCCGGTTTCATTCTTGATATAATTCTTAAGAATTTCCTTGCTTTCTTTATATTCCTCTCTTCCGGGTTACCATATAAGAAACCTTCCTTTTCGTTTCTCAGTATCATTGACGAATTGGTAAAATCTATATTTCTTACATTGGAAGAATGATAGGAACTAACTCTGTTTGTGTCACTTAGGCTTTGCACCTTTAAGCCTACCTCAAATTTATTTATACTTAATTGAAAGATTGTATTATCGTATATAAATGAATTATGTTTGGTTGATGCCGAATTACTCGAATCCGATAAATTGCAATTATAGCTATGTATTTTGTAAGTATTATCAGACAAATTAATGTTTAAATAATATGTCACATTATCAAAAAGGTCAATAGTAATTATTATCTCATCATTAATTAAATATGATTTATTTCTTGCGGAGGTAATACCAAGACTAACAGGAATTGTATAATCAATCTTTTGAAGTTTTCCCTCATTAATATTAAACAAATGATATAATGAGGAATTGGTAATAATTCTGTCTATGTACAAATCATCAAAGTCATACTCATTAACCGAAGCATCACCATATCCATTAAAAGTACTTACAATCAATTTATTAGTGTTTTCCACTATTCCTAGAACTATTAGGTTTTCATCTTTCTCCCAAGATGTAAGGTATTTCTGATTTTCGCTTATTAAATTATTCGTTCTTTCGTAATAATCATCCGTCCTCAAATTAACAATGAGCTGAGAAACAAATGTGAGTTTCTTATTAGAAAATGTAATAATTAGGTTGCTATCTACAATGTAACTTCCCAAATACCGTTTTGAGTTCTTTGTTGGTTTTCTCAAAAGAATTTCTTTTTGAAATTTACATTCATCTGTCAAATAGAAAACTCTGATTTCCTTTCCAGAAATGAATAACATTGGAAAACCATCATTGGGATTGGATATTACCGGATAAACATCAGTTTTTTGATTAAGCATTAAATAATTATTAAGAACGGTAAGCTGAGAAAAGCCAGTAACTGTGCATGTTACTAAAATAACTAATAATATTTGGTTTTTTATTTTCATAATTACAGGCAAAAATAAAAAGTTATAAACTACAATTCTAAGATCAATAGATATTATAACGTTTATTCAGCACATATAATAACATTTAATAATATTATATATAGCAGATTTTACGATTTTTAATATTTTTGTTGAAAATAATTCACAAATAAATGAATACGGCATTACTAAAGCTAAAACCAGCACTTATATGGCAATATTTCAATGAAATACTTGAGATACCTAGGCCTTCAAAAAAAGAAGAAAAAATAATTAAATACATAATAAAGTTTGGGAAAGATCACAACCTGAAAACTTTGCAAGATGAGGTTGGAAATATTCTTATCAGAAAACCTGCCACCAAGAATATGGAAAACAGAAAATCCGTAGTACTTCAAAGCCATATTGACATGGTTTGTGAGAAAAATAGTGATAAGATTCATGATTTTGAAAATGATCCAATTGAAGCATTAGTTGTAGATGGCTGGGTTACTGCCAATGAAACAACGCTTGGTGCAGACGATGGAATTGGTATTGCAACTCAGTTAGCAATACTTGCATCAAACGACATTGAACATGGTCCACTTGAATGTTTATTTACCGTTGATGAGGAATCTGGTTTGACAGGGGCAGCTGAACTGAAACCAGGATTCTTACAAAGCAACATACTTATTAACCTCGACTCGGAAGATGAAGGTCAGTTGTTTATCGGGTGTGCCGGTGGTCAGGATACTCAGGCTTGGCTTCCATTTGATTATGAAAAGTCACTGAGTGGACACATAGCATTTAAAATAATGGTTTCTGGGCTCAAAGGTGGGCACTCTGGTGATGAGATTGACAAAGGGCTAGCAAATGCAAACAAAATATTAAACAGATTTCTTTGGTGCAACAAGGATGAATTTGGTATTAAGTTAAACACTTTTAATGGAGGAAATCTTCGAAATGCAATCGCTCGCGAAGCATATGCTATAGTACTAATACCTAAAAACAAAGAGAACGAAATTGTTAAAGCTGTAGCTGATTTTAAATTAATGAGCAAAGCAGAGTTTAGTATCACTGAGCCTAATATGGAAATTACAATTTCGGAAGTCCCTGTACCCGATGCAGTTATTGACGAGGATTCATTTGATGCATTAACAAATGCAATCTATGCATGTCCACATGGTGTGGTTGCGATGTCACAAAGTATTGAAAACTTTGTTGAAACTTCAACAAACCTTGCATCTGTTAAATTTTTAAAAGATGAGATACTTATTGCAACTAATCAGAGAAGTTCTGTCGAATCTGAAAAACAGGATATTACTAATATGGTAAGAAGCGTGTTTAAGCTTGCCGGTGCAAGAATAAAAACATCTGATGGTTACCCTGGATGGACACCCAATCCAAACTCTGCAATAGTTAATATTACCAAAAGATCGTACATTAAGTTATTCAATTCAAAACCTGAGGTACTTGCTATACATGCAGGCCTCGAATGTGGGCTAATTATTGACAAATATCCTGACATGGATATGA
>NYYH01000074.1 GCA_002686705.1 Bacteroidota bacterium | reverse complement strand
TTAAAGGTGCTGAATTCTATGCGCGAATTGAAGGCTTTATCTCAACTGCAAGGAAAAATAACAAGAATATTTTTAACGAGCTTTTCACTACATTTGATGGTCATAATTTCATAACGGAAATATCGGGTGCTAAATAATTACAATATAACTATAAATTTAGTTATGAGCGCAAAACATTTAGATTAATCTGTAACTATCTGTTTATTAGTATTCTAAAAATTCGGAAAAGTTGGATTAATCCACTCAGACATTGTAGAGTTAGAAAGTAATGACATTTTCTCTACTTTTATAACCAAAAAATATGATACGAATCTCTCTCTTTATCCTGTTAATATCGACGATCAATCTTTCAATTTCTCAAAATCAAGATGAGAAAGTAATCAAGGATATTTTTGATAATGTGCTCTTAAGTGATGAGGCTTATAATAATCTTGAGTATTTATGTGAAAAAGCTCCAGGAAGACTATTAGGTTATGATGAGTCATTAATCGCAATCAATTACATGAAGGACTATTTTGAAAGTTTGGGAGCTGATACAGTTTTCCTACAAGAGTTTAAGACACCCGCCTGGAAATGTTATAACACAGCTGTTAGTATATTAACTGGCGAAAATGAAATTAAACTACGGGCTGATGCTTTAGGGCCTTCTCCCTCTACACAACCCGAAGGATTGTTGGCAAAGGTAATTGAAGTACAGGGTTTAGAAGAACTTAAGGCTCTTAAACAGGAAAATATAGAAGGAAATATTGTGTTTTTTAACAGACCCGTAGATTTAAGAAAAGTCAATACTTTCCGGGTTTACGGTGGTGGAGTAGATCAAAGGTATCGTGGTCCCGCAGTTGCTGCTGAACTTGGTGCGGCGGGAGTGTTAGTAAGATCAGTTGGAACAGCCATTGACACTTTTCCACATACCGGGTCAACAGGATTTAAAGACAAAAAAATTCCTTGCGCTGCGATCAGCACTATCGATGCTGATATTCTAAGCGAATCACTAAGTGGCGAAAAAGATCTCAAGGTGAAATTGGTAATCGATGCAGAAGATTTTGAAGAAATAACAACTTATAACCTTATTGCAGATCTAAGGGGGAGTGAATTTCCTGATGAATTTATTGTGGTTGGAGGACATATTGATTCCTGGTTCAATAGTCCAGGGGCACATGATGATGGGATAGGATGTGTACAATCAGCTGATGTTATGAGAATTTTTAAAGAACTGGGTTTAAAGAACAAGAGGACACTTCGAGTTATTATGTTTATGGATGAAGAGCTCTATCAATCAGGCGCAAAAGCATATGTAAAGTACACTGAAACAAACGGAATAAAGAACTATCTCGCCCTTGAAGCTGATGCCGGAGGATTTACACCCGAAGGATTTATGGTTGATGCATCCGATAGTATAGTTGCCAATATTTCGGGATACAAACCTCTTCTCGAGCCCTATGGTATTCACTACATAAAAAAGGGCGGGAGTGGAGTAGACATTGGTCCTTTAAAAAAGTTTGGTGTACCTTTAATGGGCTATAGGACAGATTCGCAAAGATATATGGACCTTCATCACAGCGCAAATGATAGTTTTGATAAAGTTCACATCAGGGAGCTACAGCTAGGATCAGGAAATATGGCAGCTATTATTTATCTGATCGATAAGCATGGGTTGTAACCTAAATCAGAATCCTAAGGATGAATTAGGCAGGAATGAATCAAGTTAAGGAGAAGTTAACGTACTTATAAAGTCTTATTTCTTTTTCAATTTTTTAACAGGAAGAGTTTGAAAAAGACGACCAACATCTCTTTTAATATTGTTTTCGCTTGCTGTTTCATTACCTATTCTGCCAGTTGCTACTCCCTGCCAAACGATTTTCTTTTTGGAATGATCCAATAAATCAACAATAACTGTTCCTACATTGTAATCATGCTTTACAGTAGTATAAGGATATAAAGTTGGCAATCCATAACCTACAGCACCTACACCAACTGCAACTCCTCCATAACCGCTGTATCCGGCATAATGGCTAGCATAAGTGAATAGCTTGTTGCTTCATTTACGATTATATAAACCGAAACCTGCAAATCAGCATTGTTTTTCTGATAGGTATAGCCACGTTTCTCTAATTCATCTTTAATCGACAGGAGGATGTATTCTTTGGTTTGTGGGGTCACCTGACTATCGTTATGTCGATCCCAATTCAATAAACCAAACGTTTTGTATGTGCTGAAATCCACATTGTGGTCATATTCGCCTAAAAATTTCCATGGATTACATGATGTAAGAAACAGAATAATAAGTATAGGAAAAATGAGTTTTTTCATTAGTTATATTTTTTTAATAAGTCTATGTTTAGATGATTTAATCATTACTTGGATACCGGAAATTTTGTCATTATCTGTTTAACATTTTTAGGAAGCATTCTATCTCTCTTTTCTAGATTATTTTCAACTTCACGAGAGCCAATTCCTTGCCAGATTAGTTTCTTATCTGCAACCCTGAAAACATCAATTATTAAAGTCCCTTTATTGTAATTACGTTGAGTTACCCGTGTGGATGAATATCCTGGGCCATAACCGTAGCCATAACCAAAACCAGTATAACCCCATCCACCGCCGTAACCGGCCCAACCTCCATAGTGATTGGTATATGCCTCGTAGCTGGTTTTACCTTCTAGTGTTATAAAAATAGAAACTTCCATCTCCCCTCCTTCTTTCTGGTACTTGTAACCTTTTTTTTCCAACTCACTCTGTAGAGCCATTAAAATTGTCTGCTTGTCGTATTCATTTATTTGAAACCCATTTTTCCAATCCCAGGGATAAAAACTAAAAGTTTTGAATTGACTGAAGTCAACGGATTTGTCATAATCATATATAGCATCTAACGGGCTACATGATGACAGCAATAAAATAAATGTAAAAATTGTAAGTAATTTTTTCATGAAATAGTTTTTGTGAAAATACACTTAATTAGTTAATGATGCCAAGTACAGGTAAATTTATGCTTTGGGAAGATTAAGTGTAAACGTTGTGCCCTCGTCTACTTTACTTACCACACTGATATTTCCTCCACTCGTATCAAGGTACTCATGACACAAAAACAGTCCTATTCCTGTTCCCTTTTCTCCCTTAGTTCCTCGGGTATTGAACTGTTCATCAATCCGAAATAACTTATCAATATTTTCAGGCGAAATTCCTACACCAGTGTCAGTAATGATAAGGGTAACTGCACTTTCTGCCTCTGAGGCATTGATACTGATCTCTCCTCCTTCTGGTGTAAATTTTATGGCATTAGAGAGAAGATTTCGGAAAATGGTTAGTATGACGTTCCTGTCCATTTTTATATACAAACCCTTAGAAACGTTACTTTCTATTCGCTGTTTTTTTAAGAACGCGGAAGGCTGCTTAAAGCTAACAATTTCCTCTACTACGTCAAACAAATCAATCTTTTCGATATTCATGTGAATTCTACCTGTTTGCAATCGAGCCCACTCAAGGAGGTGCTCAAGTAAAGTAAGAGCATTTACAGAAGATTTATATGTATTTTCAATAGCTAGTTTTCGCTCATCATTATTAAGATTGTCATACTCCGATTTAAGTAAATCTGAAAACCCAATAATAGCGTTGAATGGACTCTTCAAATCATGTGCCATGATAGTGATAAATTTTTTCAATGTTGCATTTGATGTATCCAGATCTTTAGCAACTTTCTCCATCTCCTCTTTCTGGTTCACTATTTCAACGTTTGCTCCCGTAAGTTCCCTTATTATGACACGCATTTTGCGCTTTTGAAAGGAAAAAATTATGATGAAAATCAGTGCAAATCCAATGATAATAAAAAGGGAAATGGTATGTAGTTGTCCTACCTCTATCTCTTTCTGAAGTTTAATCTCATTACGGGTTTGATCAATCTGGGCTTTTAACGCATTGATCCGTTTCTCTGTTTTTTCGTTTAGATAGTTCCGTGTTACAAAATGAAACTGTTCCATAAAAAAATGTGCTTGCTTGTAATTTCCTGTTAGCATATAGATTTTCTCGAGCAGTAACGACGACAAGCGAATGTAAACCATTATATTATCTTTTTTTGCCATTTCATAGGCTTCCATAGCCAATATCTCAGCCTCTTCAAGTTTACCTAGCTTCCAGTAAACCTTAGCGATATTTAACAGGACCAGAGACTCATCAATCGATTTTACTTTTCTTACAATTTCCAATGCTTCATAAAGATATTCAAGGGATTTTCCCAAGTTTCCTTTTCCCTCCTCTACTTTCCCCAGGATATTTAAGTTGCTGTAGAGAATCCTATCATCTCCATGACGTGTTGCAATATCTGTTGAAATTGTAGCATAATACGTGGCGCTGTCTAACAAAGATGGAAAATCTAATTCATAATAGATCGCTGCAAATAAATTATAAGTTTTGGCAAGCAGAATAGAATCCTTAACTTCCTTGTTTAGCTTTATAGCATGTTGCAGATATTTCCTGCCATTTTTGCTTTTACCAGTTGCTCTTAGTAAATCTCCCATGTAGTTGTTGCAGATTATCTGCCCCTTTACATCGTTCTGTTGTGAATAATAATCAAGCAATATTAAGATTCTATCAATCGCCTCACTGTAATCTCCAACGAGATAGAGTGAATCTATTTCCTGATGGTATAACAGAGAAGTCTTTTCATCAATAGTAAATCTGTTTGATTGAGTTAAATCCTGACAGAAACTATTAAAAACAAGGATTGTTGCCAAACAAAAGAAAAGAGAGATTTTTCTCATCATAAACTTTAAAGAATAAAGAGGTTTGTCAAAGGTATGGAACAAATTTTATAAAACCCTAAATTAGTGAACAAAACTTACTTAGCTATATTCTTTTCTAGAACACTGATTTTCCCAAGTAACTTTCTTATTTTCATCTCCCTACCAACGAACATTTTCAAATTATAGCTGAGTTCCTTGTTTTTCTCTTCCAGTTCTTTTGTTTTTTTTCACCAGCACCTCCAATCGGTCATGCTGTGTCATTAATTCTAGCTAGACTCTTTGAGAAGTTTGTTAGATTCTTCAAGATGTACTGACCGTTGAACTGTTATCATCTCTTCTGGTCCAAAATTACGCTGTTAGAAAAAGGTTTAGGGGTAGAAGGAAGAGGAAGTCATTTCTATTAAGTAGGTAATACAATTGTCATAATTCACATTCTTTAAGATGATATGCCTGGACATTATTGCCCCTTTAAAATTAACTTTCTGATTAAGGAGATTGAAATCTTTTAACACATATTTAACTCGTTTACTTAGATAATATATGTTATTTTGAATTGTAGAAATCTTCAAATCAAGCAACTATGCGTTTTAGAAAAACATCCATTTTAATAATTGCCATCTTTTTTTCCAGCTACTATTTAGCCGGACAGTGGAATCCAACTAATGGACCGGTTGGCGGAATAGTGAATAGTATTATAGAACACAATGATGTTGTTTTCGCTGCTTCTGGCGGAAATGGTGGTATTTATTACCTTCAGGAAAACCAAAATTGGAAATTTTTGTTCAACGAACTGCCAAACAATAATACTATTAATGCGCTTGCTACAAATAGTAGTTACATCTTTTCAGCTCATTCTCTGCATGGAATATTTAGATCATCCAATATGGGTACCAATTGGGATGAAGTGAATAATGGCATATCTACATTTGGCAAAAGCATTATATCATTGTATACAGACGGGGATATTATTTATTCAGGTTCATTCGTTGATGGATTCTATATTTCAGAAAACAATGGTGATAGCTGGGTAATGAAAAGTAATGGATTGAGTGGTGCAGCCAAAAGAATCGCCTCAATTTCTAAATTAGGAGGCATACTTTTTATTAGTACACCTTTGGGAATATATAAATCTGAAGACAATGCAGACAGTTGGGTGCTTAGCTCAAGCGGAATACCCATGGATAAAAGATATTCTTCAGCCATTTTCAGCAAGAATAATTACATTCTTGCAGGATCTATTGCCGGTTTGTACAGGTCAACAGATAATGGGGAAACCTGGACTATCACAGGAGCTGGTGTAATTGTCAATTCTGTTGAGGGAATTAGTGAGCATAATGGAGTACTCTACGTGTGTGCTAATGGAAAAGTGGCCAAGTCTCAGAAGATGACGGAATTACATGGACTGACATGAGTAATGGTTTAGCACAATTTGGAATAGTGCACAGTATACTAGCTTGTGATGAAGGATTGTTTTGTGATTTCAACTGGCTTGGAGTCTTTAAATTTGACACATCAAATAACATATGGAATGAGTTTAACAGCGGCATTACTAACCTTAGGGTGAGGAACTTTTGCAGGACTGGCAATCGTTTGTTTGCTGTTACTGAAGACGCAGACTTTGGTCTTATCTCTTATTCCGATGACAATGGTGAAACTTGGATAAAATCAATTAATGGTTCATCACAAATTGGGTATTTATCAATTTTCAGTGCTAATGGAATGCTGCTTGCAGGATCGTTTGGTGATTATCTTTATACTTCAAATAATAATGGAGCATCATGGTCTCATGTCAGCCATCCTGAATTTCCCGCAAGTTACACTAGTAGCTTTGCTGAAAATAATGGCGTTTTTTTTGCTGCTTCGCTTTTTTCTGGCAGCGATATTTACAGAAGTTTTGACAATGCATCTACATGGGAAGCTACTAATACACTTGGGCAGGGTGATATTCAAAGTGTCCATAATTCAAATGGAATTTTGTATGCAGGAAGAACAGATGGTGTTTTTAGAACCAGTGACAATGGGAACTCATGGACGAAAGCTTCTGGTGGACTAAGTGAAATACCATTCATAAAAGCCATTGGTAGTGATGATGAATATATTTATACTTCTACCACTAGTGAGGGTCTTTGGCGAAGCAATAATCAGGGTGATGACTGGGAATTAGTGATGAATCCGGGATTACAAAATTATGTAAATGCAATTGCAAATCGTAATGGGTATATGTTTGTTGGCACAAAAACCTCTGGTATCCTTTACTCAGAAGATCATGGCGACACATGGAGTGATTATAGTGAAGGATTACTCAGCGAACTTGAAAATGGAAATATCCCTCTGGTCTATACTTTACAGATAAAAGGAGATTCTATTTACTGTGGATTAAATTCTTATGGCACATGGGTTGCTCCAATGCCTTACGTTACCAGTGTTGGTAATTATGATGAGGATAATGTCTCAGACTTTTATGTTTATCCCAATCCTGCTCATTCACAAGTTAATATTAAACTTGAAAGTTCTACTTCTATCTTCTGCTCTATTTCTATTTTTGATTTGGCCGGACGTCAGCTTCTAAATATACAAAACAAACTGCTCACAATAGGGTTAAATAATATCAGTCTTGATGTAAGCCGCTTTAATAAAGGTGTGTATATAATTGAAGTTTCAAAGGGCAGTTCAGTAGCAATACAAAAACTTGTTGTAAAATAGCAATAAGATTTCTTTAGGATCAACGATCTCTTTCTTCAGTTAAAGAGGTAACATGATTAGCATAATAATCTATCAGATTAGGATTCAACACGTCAAAACTCAATTTATCTTCAGAAAATTTAATGATGTCTCTTTTTGCCATTAATTCTAATCGGTCTTCAACACTAAATCCATCAGTTTCTATTACTTTGATATTATCTTCATAATTACTGATGACTTTTTGAGTTACTAGTAGTAATTGTTGAAAATCTTCAACTTTTATATGTTTATTATACTTACTTAAAAATTGAATTGAACTATACAGCAGGTGTTCTTTAAAGATTGGCATCATATTAACCACCCTTGATCTGACCTGGTTACAAATGCCAATTGCATAACTACCGTTTTCAGCAGGATTATGACTTGCTATGTATTGATTATAACTTACAGGCTCTCCAATTCCTATAAATACTCCCCTGATATCTCTTGATGAATGGGTCTTTTTTAAATTTATAAATCTTTTGATTAAATCTGTGTCTTCTGCTTTTGTATTAGTATCAATAGTAATTTTTTTCTCATCAGGATTTTCAGACCAATTAATTGCAATAGGCACAAAAATAATATCCTCTATTTCGAGTTCAGGATTGTCTTTTATATTGTTGAATAATTTTTCAATAGTTCCGATAATTCCTTTTCGAAATAAACCAATCTTTCCATCTCTAGGTCTTGTACCTTCCTGAAAAGACATAATCTGTTCTCCAGCCAATACACTTGCGCTAAGATAGGAAGATAGTAGTCTGCTATAATGTTCATCCTCAGAGTATTTATCTCTCCTGATTTTGAATGCCCCATAACTTTTCATGATAAAATTCGAAGTTCTATTCTTGAAAAGATTCTCACCGGCAGCAGTGATTGGAATAGACAGTTTATTTTCTAAAAATGTGAACCCAAGCATAAACTCATCCAGATGAGATTTATGGTTTGGCATATACATAACAATGTTTTTCTTTTGATGTAACTGAGAAAAATCTAGATGCGATTCCAGTGTTATTCTTTTATCCGTAGGAAGAATAAGTGGTTTCAGAAATTTAGTGAGTTTAATTAGCGGGTTTTTCTTATTAGCCGCAATATCTTTTAATTCTTTCTTTATCGTTTTTAATTGACTTCTAGAGAGATTCTGTGATGTCTTTGAAAATTGGTCAAGATCGTAAAGTTCTGCTGCCTTGTTCAATATATCCCTTAAACGGTATTTTTTCCTAGACATTAAATATTATTTTAAAAACAAATTTAGGGAATTAATCTTAGGTTTCATTTTATTTAGAATTTAATAACGCGTCTAGCTCAATTAGTGAATTCAGGCTTGTGCTAGTTTGAATTACTATTGACTAAATATTACTATATTGCAACGGGCGTATATGAAAATTCCGTTTAAATATAGAATTTAATTGAAGTGTTTAAATGTATTTTCAATGACCTATTTATCGATGCATAATGAACCATTAATATTACAAAAACATCTGTTTAAAATATTTAAACTGTTTTTGCTTATCCCGATTATTTACAGTTGTTCTGGCCCAGAATCAATGAATAATTATGTTTATCAACCTGTTTATCTGAATCATAAAGATACTGTAAAATATACTGGAATAGAATCCTGCAAAGAATGCCACTACCATAATTACATTTCATACTTGCGAACAGGTATGGGTTTGTCATTCGACTCAGCTACAAAACTAAAAAGTGCCTCTGTTATTGGTCCTGATTCGATACTATACGATAGTGATAATGATCTTTATTTTCATCCTTACTGGGATGGGAAAATCATGAAGGTTAAGGAGTTTCGCTTGGAAGGAGCTGACACTTTGCATAGTAGGATTCAAACTGTAGATTATATTGTTGGTTCTGGGCAACATACTAATTCAC
Source organism: Bacteroidota bacterium (assembly GCA_002686705.1). The sequence goes on along the minus strand of NYYH01000074.1, from coordinate 6,913 downwards.
ATATTTATATCATAAATAATTATGCCTACCAGATACCTTTTACCTATTATACGCAGGATCAAAAATTTGATTTCCCGCCGGGTTTTGAAGGAAGGTATAATTCACGTTTTAGCCGGAAAATCGGACTTGAATGCCTGTCATGTCATAACAGCTTCCCTGAGATGGTAATGGGTTCAGAAAATAAGTACACCTACATACCTGACGGAATAAATTGCGAGCAATGCCACGGTCCCGGGGAAATACATGTAAAACTAAAAAAGGAAGGTGTAATTGTTGACACATCTCAGTTTATCGATTACAGCATTGTAAACCCTGTAGACTTATCACCCGAACGTCAAATGGATATCTGTACAAGATGCCACCTGCAGGGGACAACGGTATTAAAGCCAGGAAAAAGCTACTATGATTTTAAACCGGGAATGGACTTATCAAAAGTTATGGATGTTTTTATGCCCCGTTATAAAGGAGGTAAAGAAGATTTTATCATGGCATCACATGTAGAGCGACTTAAGGAAAGCAGGTGTTATATTGCTATAGGTGCCAAACTTAACTGTATTTATTGCCATAAAGCACATACGAGTTACAGAGAGATTGACAGGAATATTTACATAGATAAATGTATCAATTGTCATAATGAAAACAGCAATACCTGTTCCGAATCTGAAAACCTCAGAAATAATAAAGACAACAACTGCATTACATGCCATATGGCTGAGTCGGGTAGCCGTGATATACCTCATGTAAGAACACATGACCACAAAATTGCAATACCCCCAACTGTTGAACAGCTTGCTACAGAAAGAAAGTTCTTGGGACTGGTTTCAGTAAATAATCCTGAAACTGACGATCTTTCCAGTGCCAAAGGTTATTTGTTGGAATATGAATCTTACCAATCAGATCCTACATATCTTGATTCAGCATATTATTATTTACAATTGGCTGATTGGCTTAATAACCAAGAAAACCTGAATACAATTATTCAATATTATTATTTGAAGAAAGACTATTCAGCACTTGTTAAACTTGTTGAACAGATCGGATCAGAAAGAATGCTTTCAAATATCCTAGTTAATCAGGAATACAGTAATTACGATGCATGGACAGCTTATCGGATAGGACAGGCATATGAGTTTGACAGGAATATAAAACTGGCTAACAAATACTATCAGAAAGCCACTTTACTTGCACAATATAATCTCGAATTCCAGAATAAACTTGGAAGTACCCAGGTAATATTGGAAGAGTTGAACAATGCAAAAAAGACCTTCGAATTTATCCTGTCAGAGAATCCGCTTTATACCTCAGCACACGTAAATTATGGCTATACTTTGTTCTTACTTGGCGTTGCTGAGAAAGCAAAATATCATTATGATTATGCGTTAAGCCTAGACCCGGACCATATTCAGGCATTAGTAAATAAAGCAGGCATTTGTCTCATAGAAAAAGATTATGAAAAGGGAATGAAATATGTTGATCGCGTATTACTAATTGAGCCTGGGCATAAACAAGCCGAAATGATAAAGTTGTCAATTAACATTAGGCAGTAAAGCATGATTGTAATGATAATTTAATTTTGTATTAGTCAACCTAGTTTGCTAACCTATTCATTCCTAACATTAAAAGCCATTAATACATCTGCGTGCCTAACATATAAAACGCCATTTCGTATTACCAGATGAGACCAATGAGGCCAATTTTTTATTGTTGGCCGGAAAGAACTAATTATTTCAAAATCGTTGACGGTTGGTTCTACCAATGCAATATTTCCTCTTTTTTCTTCGTAGCAGTATAATTTATTGTCAGCTGAAATTATGGAACCTTTGCATTTCCATTTCTTTTCGTACATCGTTTTGCCAGTTTCCCAGTCAATACAACACCAATTCCCATCTCTACGGTGTACAAAATTAGCCCCATAAATATATCCATCTACTAGTACCACGCCACCATGATGTACATCTAACGTACTATCCTTCCAAATTAAATTTGCGTCGGTTCCATCCTCATTTAGCTTAAACATTACACCAACATGATTATAGCCACTGGTTACGTATATTTGACCATCATGATATAGCGGTGAATTGGTGTTTTGTAAAGGATTATCAGGATGTTCTATTGGAGGATCTATTTCGGAATAAGTTTTTTTCCATATTATATCGCCATTTTGTGGATTTACCGTAAAAATATAGTTTGAAGTTACTGCTACAATCATTTCTTGTTCTTTATAACTTATTAAAATAGGTGATGTATAGGCTGATGAATCAGGAAGACTTATTGATTTCCAAATGGTTTCACCTGTGTTTGCATCTAAGGCTACCATGGTGGTTTTATCACCACAAGGTGTATAAAATACCTTACCATCATGATATAATAGAGATTCCGATGTTCCCCAAATATCCCATTCGCCCTCAAATTTTTTATAGGCATCAAAATTCCATAATATGTCACCTGTTTTACTATCTAAACAAGCAATATGGCCTAGGCCACTAATGACATATACCTTTCCATTAACAACTGTTGGGGTACAACGTGAAGGATTAAAGGAAGCATTCCATGCAGATCCAAATTCCGTTTGCCATAATTTATTGCCATTTAAATCTAACGCTGTTACTACTTCAACAGGATCAAATAATCCAGTAACATAAATAGCGTCTTCAGTAACCGAAGCAGAAGAATAACCTTTACCTATTCCATTTATAGCCCACAATGAATCAGGCCCATTTTCAGGCCAACTTATTAACAAATTTTCTTCGTTATATATTCCATTTCTGTTTTCGCCCCTCCATTGTGACAGTATTTGACAATAATTCTGTTCAACAATTACTATAAGTAATATTATTACTAAAAAGCTGCTTTTCATTTTTATAAAGTTTAATTCATTTCAATTAATGCCTCCATCCTATCGTGGTATTGTACTATATTAATTATATCACTAAAATATGATTTATCCTGATAGCATCATCAGTCTTTATAATAAATGTACTTTTGAAAAAATAATATATCAACCGTATAACTCAAATATTATGAAAACATTAATCAAATCAATAGTTGTTATTCTTTTTTTGGCGGCTTTTTTTAATGCACAGGCGGCATATATTAGAAATTTCCCTATAAGTATTAACCAACCAGATGGTACTGAAATTGAATGTTTTGCCACTGGCGACGAATATTATAATTGGCTTCATGATGAAGATAATTATACTATTATACAGAGTCAGTCTGATGGATATTACTATTATGCCCAATTAGAGAATGGAATTCTTGTTCCATCGATATACAAGGTTGGTGAAACCAATCCCAAATTAACCTATTTAAAAGTTGGAATAAATATTAGTGGTGAAGAAATGAAGGAAATTCGTAATAAAATTCTAAAAGAAACTCCTCCAAAGCCAGTTCCAGCAAATTATGTAAATAAGAGAAGTGGGAGTGGCGTGATTAACAACTTGTGTATGTTCATTCGTTTTGCTGATCAGAATGAATTTGCGTCTGATACAATGTTAAACTACAACCGCTTTAATGATTCCACAGCAGGTGCAAGTTCACAGTACAACTATTTTAAATATACATCTTATGAGCAATTGGACATTGTAACTTATCTTTATCCTCAATCAACAACCAATATTGTTGTTTCTTATCAGGATATTTATGATAGAAGTTATTTTATGCCTTATAATGCTTCAACAAACCCAAATGGTTACCAGGGAGGTGAACGAGCAGAAAGAGAACATGGATTGCTTAAACGAACAATAGAATTTGTTGTAGCCAGTGGACAAATCCCTACATCTTTAGATCTCGATTACGATAATGATGACTTAGTTGATAATATTTGTTTTATTGTAAGAGGAAGTCCAACAGCATGGTCAACGTTACTCTGGCCCCATAAATGGTCTCTATTTAGTGAACAAGTATATATCAATGATAAACGAGTTTGGAATTACAATTTTCAACTAGAAACTCATCTTGCTGAAAATGCAGTTGGTGTACTATGTCATGAGATGGGACATACATTATCAATGCCCGATCTTTATCACTATACCGGTAATGGAATTGACCCAGCCGGACCGTGGGATGTTATGGAATCGAATTCGGATCCACCACAATCTATGTTGGCTTTTATGAAATACAAATATTGTGATTTTATCGACTCTATTCCTGAAATTACTGAATCAGGCACCTACACTCTTTATCCATTATCAAGTACTGAAAAAAATTGTTATAAAATTCCCTCTCCCATTTCTAATTCTCAATATTTCATGGTTGAATACCGTGTAAAGGAGGGTACTTTTGAAGGAAGTTTGCCGGGAAGCGGAATGATTATTTACCGAATTGATCCTCAGGCAGGTAACGGTAATGCATCAGGTCCTCCGGATGAAGTTTATATATATCGCCCGAATGGAACACCTAGTATCAATGGATCAATCTTTATTGCCAATTTTGCAGCTGATTACGGACGAACTGAAATTAACGACGCAACCAATCCTTCATCTTTCTTGCAAAATGGATCTTCCGGAGGATTATATATAACTGATATTTCTACGTTGGGTGATTCAATGACATTCAGAGTAGAATTTGAATCGGTACCTGAAGCCAATTTTAATTCAGAGGTACAAATTGCCTGTAAAAATGCTAAAATACAATTTGAAGACAAAAGCTCAGGAATACCAAATGCCTGGGAATGGGAATTTGAACCAAATACAGTCAATTTTGTAGATGGTACCAGTGTCAATTCTGAAGATCCTGTTGTCGAATTCCAGGAAAACGGTTCTTATAGAGTTCAATTAACTGCTTCAAACGACCTGGGCAGCAATACATTATCGGTAGATAACTATATGTTTGTAGGTGCACTTAGCCCTCCTATTGCAAAAAATTTTGAGAATGGAATAATAAAATCAGGTGGTTGGAGAGTTATTAACGAAGATTGGGATGTAACCTGGGACATAGGAGAAGTTGGGGGCAATAATAGTCAATATGCTGCTGTACTAAATTTCAGGGAATATTTTGCCATAGGACAACGTGATCAATTAATTAGTCCACCCATTAAACTACAATGGATGATAAATGCTCAACTAAGTTTTGAACATGCCTATGCAAAATATCACGAACCTATTACTGATTCATTAATTGTTAGTATATCAGACGACTGTGGTGAAACCTGGACTCGAATATTTAATGGAGGAGACGATGGAAGTGGAAATTTTGCTACACACCCACTAACTCAGGATCCATGGTGGCCAGAAACTGCTGATGACTGGTGTTCTAGCGGATACGGTCCAAATTGCACTACTGTTGATTTAAGTGAATGGATTGGCTCACCATCTGTTATATTTAAGTTCGAGTCATTTAATTTTTATGGCAACCCATTATTTGTTGATAATATCAACATTGATGGAACTGTTGGTATTAAAGATTATAAAGATGCTCTAATGATCGAAATTCATCCAAATCCTAATACTGGAATTTTTGAAATCAGTATTTTTCAGCAAGATGAAGATCTTGAATTAAAAATATTTAATGGACAAGGGCAATTAGTTCATAAAGAAACCATGGATAAATCAGGTCACAAATCTCATATAAATTTGACACACTTATCTCCCGGCTTGTACTATTTAAGGCTCAACGGAACATATATAAATCAAGTTAAAAAGATTATTATTCAATAATAAAAAAGCCACCCCGTTAGGAGCGGCTTTCGTGACCCACCAGAACTGGTGATATTTTAGTGAATTTCAAGCGCTTTTTTGCCTTGCACAGGCAAGTTTGTAAAACATACTTAGCCTAATCACTAGTTGTGTGATAAAATTTAATAGTATCCATTCTACTCTTATCTCCCCAAAAACATCATCCAGAAATAAAAGTAGATGTCATAACAAAATTTCCAAATTCAATTATCCCCAACATTCATAAAGTGAATATATAAAATAAGCAACGGCCAAAACAATCCCCAACCATCCTGCGAAGCGTTGTAACCACTTCCATCCATACTTTTTGATAAACCGTTTTAAAAACTCTTTTCCGGCCTTTTCTAAGAGCCATTCAATGCCTTTCTTTTTGATCATATTTAGCATTAACAAGAGTGCTCCGATTGCAAAATATTCTAATAAATGATCTTGCAAGCATTCAAAAAAAAGATCCCATGATACCATAATTAGTCCTCCTAAAATTTAATTGGCGGACTTCCTGGCAAATGATCGCCTTTAGGATAAAAGTTCCATCCTGAAAAAGGCGCATTTCCCCAAAAACCCCTATTTGTATTTTTAAAATTATCTTCAGTATATATTGTAGGCAGCCCATCTCTCCATGGGTCAAAAAACTGGCGATCGCCACCACATTTTGGTTCTATATATACGAAATTATGATGTTGAAACCAAAACTTTCTTCGCGCTCTGATTTTCACAATACGCCAACAATTCCATGTTTTTGAAGCAAGTGCTCTCCAAACTACACCGGCCCAATCAGCACAGTTGCCGGGGGTGTTTGTTCCTCTTAAAATTGCCCAGGCAGAATCATCATAATCATCATGATTTCCCCATAAAAAGCCAGCCGATTTTGCATTAGCCACTGCATTAATATAGAGGGTTTTCATTTTATCAAATTCTTTTTTTGCTTGCTCAGATGAACAAGGCTCACATTCTTCTTCGGACTGAGCCTTAATGACTGAACTTGGCAATAAAATAGATAAGATTAAGGCACACAAAATCGAAATTAATAATTTGTTTAAGTGTTTCATATTTTTTCTCCTTCCTTAAGAATTTATGATTTTTTGAAAGCAATATTAAATTTGACAGCCTAATATACAAACTATTACAAAAAGATCAATAGTATGGAAAGCTTTTGAAGTTACCCCATTTTTTAAGTGAAGCCAAATTCTAATTGCTCTATATCTCTATCAGGAGGCCTGGCCGCCGTTATTTTTCCT
>NYYH01000073.1 GCA_002686705.1 Bacteroidota bacterium | reverse complement strand
GAAATATTTTATACACTTAAGGAGGCGAAGATTCTCATAGAACAATGGCGAGTCCACTACAATACGGTGAGGCCTCACAGTTCTTTGAATTGGAATCCTCCTGCTCCTGAATCATTGTTGCAATTCAATGAAATAAGTATGATAAACTAACATTCAACTTGGACCACTTTAAGGGGGCAGGGTCACCATCAAACACTATAGTGGCAAGTTTATGGTCAGGGTTCCTCGAAATCGATAGAACTTTGGCAATTCAAGCAGCAGAGGCAGGAGTGAGTTTAAATCGTATGGCAAGTGCGAAACTAAGTCGTTGAAAACCGCAAAAAACAATAGAAAACTCCTGTAACAAGTTGAAATCATGAGGCAATGATCGCATAACAAGTCGTTGCAAGGGACTGGCGAGCACGGGCGTTTTTTTTGAGATTGTTCCAGCTTATTGGCTCCGCTCCAAGTTGGTTGCTAATGCCGCCGCCAGCCCCTGAACTCAAACGTTCGGCATAATGAAAAATGGCAAAATCAAAAATACTATATCGTGAAAAAGTTAACATCTATGCAAAATACTATCATCCTGATTCTGATGATTTCTTGGAATATAATGCAACCATACAAATCAAAGATCTTGGGAAGCAGCCAATTATGGTGAAAATGAAGTTTGATGGATTATTTCCTTCTTTCGCCCCTATGCCTCCGGAAGAGCATGTGTTCAAGGCTAAGGACCTAATAGATTTGTTTTTGAAAATAAACCGCTGGTTCCGAAAATATGGTTATGAAATTAAGTGACTAAACAATGATTGGATCATACACACATTCAGAGTTGCGCGAGACCATCCGAGAGTACACAACAGAGGATGGAGGCTTCCATTTTGAGTCTGTTCTGGATCTTGTTCTTGCTGGGATCGACAATCTTGCCAAACATTCTACGGAAGGCGATTTTCAGGGACTCCTGAGCTGCTGGCAATGTCTGCATTCCATCCGTCTCCCCCTAGTGCATCGAGTTTAGCCTTCAGATCAGGATTCGCTGCAACCATGGAGGTTAATGGTGTGACATTGGAGGTGGATCCTGAGGTTGTTGGTGCAGGAGCCTTCATAGGAAGTGCATCCACTTCGACTCCTTTTGAATTTTCATACTTTCCGCCTGTGGAAATAAGTGTTCAGCTCCCTGGATCCGCACTCAGCGTATAAGCACCACTGCTGCTGGTCGTTGCTGATGATTCGGAACTGTCCTTGACTCCATCACCGTCCACGTCGGCGAAGACCGTCGCTCCCTTGACATACCCCTGGGCCACCCTTCCAGAAATAAGCAAGCTTCCGGATCCTCCTGATGAGCCCGAAGTGGAATCAGCACTTGTTTCAGTTGAATCCTCCTTCTTGGCACAACCAAAAAGGAAAAGACCTGCTACCAATAGCAAACATATTTTTTTCATGCACAATACTGTTTTTAAGGTAAACTAAATTTCTTGATATTATTATTTCATGATATCGTAAAATCTCTACTTTTTTAAAAATAAATCAATATTTTTTTACGTATCAGGGTTGTGGCAAACTATTTATGAATGTTTAAGTGCTCTGTGCGGTAAGTGTTAGTAAAAACACCTTAAAAAATTAGCCCTGAAACTACATCTTCGGCTTGGAGTCCCATGTATTTTGGGGGTGGGGCTATGCACCAGGGGGGTGGGTATTACGGAGCATCCAGTTCCTGCATCTCCCACGATGATGGAAAAGAAAGAGGAGTATGGAGTACCTTGGCTATGGAAGGGGGTATCTGTTGGTACGTGTGGGTGAAGGGTGGTAGTAGATTAATCGAGTGTTAAAGATCAGCGGAAATAGTAGGTTATTCGTAAAAAACCTGTCCAATCAGAGCTTTCTGACATGTCTTCTCCTTTAGAATTTTTACAATCACCATCTCTGTATTTTCTTTGGTTAGTACTTTTGTCATAGGTTTCTATTTGATATGGGTCACACTGTAATAATGGGTCGATATTGTAATTTGGATTATAATTTAATCCTCTAAATTTAACTGGTTTAAAATCACTATCCCAAATTTTAAGAATATTTGTATTTGAACCTCCAGTCCAGATCCTCCAGTTTTCTGTTTCCAAGAATACAATTGCGCCCTCATCCCTCCATCCATATGCAAAACCAGAAAATTGTTGTTCACCTAAATTAATAACTTCATCAGGATATAATTGACATGAAGAGGGTTTGTATCGATTATTTACATGTCCCTTAATATTTATATTCCCTTTACATGTACGTAAATTGACTTTTGTGTCATGATACATCAAGAAAGGACCTATAGAAAATTCAAAAAACCATAAATCAATACCAAGTGCAGTACCAAATAATAAAGTATTTGATCTAGTTTCCAGATTAAAAATATTTGAATCATCAACATTTGACATTATTGACTTTTCTTCTGTGGTTAAAAAACCTGATAAAAAAGTATTTGAATCTACATCTGAATTATTTATTTTGCCCTCTTCGTCATCTATTTTTGCATCTGATAAGGAAAAATTTATATCTGCGAAGTTTTGAGTAAAGAACAGGTTCTTGAAAAAATAATTTTGCCTATATTCAAATGTGAAAGGAGTCGCACGAATGGGTTCATATGATTTTGAACTTACCCCTTTTTCTTCAACATCATAACCACATACTTCTTCAACACTATTTTGACTCCAACATGCTTTAAAATTATTTTCCGCTGGCCCCCTAAACCCAATTCCATCAGGTTCCAGAAAATCAGGAAAATACGGAATATAGCCTTCATCTAATAGAGTAGTACCTATGACAAAAAAATGTAGCTTAGAACAAATTATTCATCCCAAACATTATCTTTTAGAAAGTCACGCATCTTTACAGTTTCTGTAAGTACATCAACATTCGTTGCGCCAATGAAATCCTGATGGACATATTCTACACTTAGATAACCATCAAATCCCGCTATCCGTAAGTTATCTAAAACTAAAGAAAAATTAATTGTTCCATCTTCAAGTTTGGTTTGCAAAAGTCCATTTTTTGCCTGACGTAGATGTACATGCTTAGTATAGGGGATCAAAATATCAACTTCGGATTGAGTGTATCCTTGGCAAATAAAGTGTGAGTAATCTAGAACAATTCCCATCCCTTTGACTTGTTCTGCAAGCCAGAGGGCGGACCCAGGTGATTCAAATGAGGACTTAACATGGGGCTCTACCATGAAAGTGATATCAGCTTTTTGTGCTATTTCCACAAATTCATTCAACACTTCTGCTGATAATTTTTGGGATTCAATCACACTTTGGCCAGGTAGAAGCATGCCAGGCAAAGCTAAAATAGAATGAATTTCAGCTAAATTACAAAATTCAACCAATCCTTTAATCTGTTCCCGATTATCCGCTCTAATTGCAGGATCAGGATCGTTAATGGCAGGAAAAAGATTTCCTGTGCTGAAAGTCCAATGAATATTAGGAAAGATCAGCCCAAAGTCTTTTACTCGTTTTACTTCGCTTTGATCTACTTTAATTATGCCTTCGCGCTTGAGAGTCGTATCCATTACCCCATCAAGATCCATGGCATTAAATCCCAAAGCGTGCCCTATGGCTGCAGCCTCCTCTAGGTTGCAACTTCGTAAAGATTGAATTGCTAAACAAATCTTCATCGTTTTTAAGTCTTTTTCATATTTGCTAAACTTCAATCTCTTTTCCGAGTGCAGCTGAGCGATAAGCTGCCTCAATCAGTTCAATAGACCTTGCCCCTATTTCAGCAGGTGAGAAGTTATTTGAGCTCTTACCACGTATCAAATCAATAAAATTATGTATAGGCCCATCGCAAGTATATTCACCATCTCCAGCTTTAACGTTAAGTATCAAGTTTCTCCCATCTTCTCTATGAACAGTGAAATGTTCATAAAATAGATCAAAACTTAATTCACCTTCGGTACCATATATTCGAAGATCAAGTTCGTGTTTGGTCTTGTTAGATGGCTGGGTACCAGCCCCCGAGATAGTCGCGATTGCACCATTATCTAATCTCGCCACAATAGCATCATAAAATTCTACCTGTGCACCAGGACCAGTCATATATGCAAATACATTGGTTGCGCGCAAACCAGTCAGCCATAACAACATCGCAACAGAATGTGATAACTGTGAATAACCTTGCCCCCCTCCAGATATCTGAGGATCACTGTAATGTTTTTTTGGATCAGGGATTCTACGGATACTGTAAGGCCATGCTTCTCCCATATACAGGTTGCGCAAAGCAGAACCTATATGGCAGAACATATACTCTATTGATCCCACCGCTCCTTTGTCCATCTGCTCTTTGGCTGCAATTACAATGGGGTTGTAATGATAACCAGTTGGGTTCATCAAAACTAAACCTTTCTGTTTTGCAAGTTTGACCAATTCCCAAGATTCGCTTGCACGTAAAGTCATAGGTTTCTCAACCATGACGTGGAGATGGGCTTCAAGAGAGGCTTTTGCATGTTCAAAATGATATCCATGCGGCGAAGAAATAATGACTGCATCTAAAGGTTTATTAAGTAATTCACGGTAATCTGATGTAGAATATTGTATATTAAAATTGGTTGTTACACGACCACGAGATTTTTTCGTCGGAGTTGCAATACCAACTAACTCTACATCTTCACGTTCTTTCAAGATCGGCATGTGATTGAATTCAGCCCAATTACCAGCACCGATGAAACCAACTCGGATGTTTCTATTGTATATTAAATTCATAGATAATTCATTTGTGCCAATAGAACTTGGAAAAAGTAAATTATTTAATAAATAATACTTGATTATTAGAATATATTATTCATATTTAACACAAAATATATAAATATATTTCAAACTTTTTTTAGCAATTTTATATAGATAAAAGGATGAAAAAAGATTTGAAGATGGAATTTATTCCAACTAAAAAAATATTTAACCTACAACACTTACCTGCCTCTTTTCAGTCTTTTCCAAGAAACATATGCCTTATGATTTCATCTCTATTAGTTTCATTTGTTTTGTGAACAGCCACTCGTCGTCCTCCTCTAAGTACAAAAATTCTATCACAAACCTGAAAAATATCGTCTAGGCGATGACTGATGAAAATTGCAGGAATTCCATGTTCCTTAAGACGTGTAATTGTATCCAGAACTTTACCGATCTCTTTAACTGCAAGATTGGCTGTAGGTTCATCCAAAATAATCATTTTCGGATTAAAACTTACTGCTTTGCTAATAGCAACTGCCTGTTGCTGACCACCAGAAAGTTTGTCAACGCGTTTTCTCGGATCACTTATATCAATCTTGAGTTTTTTAAGTATTTTGATGGATTGAGATTCCATCTCTTTGCCATTAATAAACTTAAAAAATGGTTCTCTAAGTATTTCTCTACCCAAAAAGAGGTTTTCGGCTACATTCATATTAGAACAGAGTTCTAAATTCTGGTATACCATCTCGATTCCTAGTCGCTTAGATACTTTGGGAAGATCAATGTGAACCTGTTTACCTTCTACAAAGATTGAACCTTTATCTGCCTGATAAAAGCCAGAAAGGATTTTCATTAGAGTCGATTTTCCTGCAGCATTGTCTCCAACTAACCCAAGTACTTCTCCAAATTGAAGATCTAAACTCACATCATCCAATGCCTTAAGACTACCGAAAGATTTTTGAATGTTTTTTAGTTCTAGAATTAATCTTTGATCTTCGGCCATTATTTGAAACCTCCACCACGCACTGAATCGACATATACAGCAAGAAGAATTACCAAACCTTTGACAAGCATTTGATAATAACTTTGAACACTTAAGAGAACCATACCATTGGATAGAATAGCCAAGATAAAGACGCCGATCAGAGTACCTTCAATTTTACCCTTCCCACCTGAAAGGCTGATTCCACCAAGAATTACTGCCGTTACTACATCCATAAGACCGGTATTCCCAGCAGTAGGTACCGTTGCTCCGACTTGAGAAACAAAGATTATTCCAGCAAGGGCCGCAGCCATTGCACTTATCATCATTCCCCAGAATCTAACCATACGTATATCAATACCCGAAATGAAGCTCGCCTGGGGGTTCCCGCCTACAGCGTATACTCTTTTACCGTAGGCTGTGTATTTCAATGCCACATAAACAATAATATAAACACTCAACATTATGTAAACACTTACTGGAATACCGAGGAATCTACCTCCTACGGCTGAAAAAAAATCACCTTCTACTCCCAAAGCTTTTGCTTCAGTGATTTTGTATGCAATAGCCCTGTAGATCAACATCGTTCCTAGTGTGGTGATTATAGGATTGATCCTTAGAAAAGCTACCGATGCACCATTTATAGCGCCACAAATAAGAGCTACAATCATTGAAATAGTAATGGCGAGACCTATTCCTGTACCATTTTTTATTAAAATAGCCATTACCGCGGTAGACAAAGCAAGGATTGAGTACTGTGAAACATCAATCTCACCAATCACCATGGAAATGAATAAACCTGCAGCCATAATACCTAATATAGAACTGTTCATAGTGAAATTAAGAATATTCTTAATTGTGAAAAAATATGGAGAGGTAAAAGAGAAGAATACGCACATAATTATTAAAGCTAAGAATATACTAAATATTTCACCTGAAAAATCTAATTTTCTTGATATTTTTTTACATAAATAATTTAAAGTCATCATTATTTGTAATATTACATTTCTAATTTTCAAATAAAAAATATTTATACACAGTGAAATTTAACAAATTTGTAAAATTATTAAAATTTGTTCTGGAGTTTAATAGTTGGAATAGTTATTGTCTAAAATAACAAATTCATCACAAATATGATTGATATTTGTTCAATTTATAATTTATAAACTAAAATATTTAATTTATGTAGAAATATGTTAAAGAAAAAGTATCGATTTCAATATTACAATATGACTACATTATAAACCAAAATAATTGTAATATAAAAACTCAACTTCTAAATTTAAATCAGTTATTGGGCTATAAATATGAAAGCCTGAATAATTCTCTTCGAGATACCAAGTTTTATAGTTATTGGTATTCATTGACTCCCACATTACTATCATTATACATTTCGTGTGTTTTTAAAAGCTAGGCTAATCTCAAACATAAATATATAATTTTTTTACAAATGATTAGCCTAACTTATCAAATGTGTACCGAGCTATTTAGGATAGTATTGGTTTATGTTATCCGTGGTCAATACAAAGTGTTCAGGGGACATTTCCCTAGGAACATCTTTACCGTTCAAAATATCCAACAACCATGGAATCATAAATTCTCCGTATCGCTCCGGCATGTATGCTACAGAACCGATCCAAACATCGCCCTTACCCGCATGGATCTTTTCTTGGAATGGTGTGTCACCACCATGAGACACTATAAAAAAATTCTCTTTCATTCCCATACCTTCAATTGCTGACAGAGCTCCTAGACCACCTTCATCATTATTTGTACCTACAACGATACGGTTCATGTTCGGATGAGCGGTAACGAAATCAGTAACAATTTTTTTCGTATTTACAATCTGGCCTTCTCCCCCTGAGTTTTCGAAACGAAAAACCAAATCATCTGAAAATTCTGGAAAGGTTTCCTTATATCCATCTCTTATTCCATCCATTCTTTGAATGAGAAGCTCGCCGCATACATAGCAGGCCGCGAACACCATGGCATCCAGTTCTCCATTCCATTTCTCTTTTACTTCTTTCGCCAAATGTCTGCCAAGTATAAGCCCGGCAACATACTGGTTTGCACCGAAATAATATGCACCGTCAACAATGTAATCTCCTGTAACCATGACAATATCAGGATTTTCTTTTACGAATTTCTCTGTTACAGCAGTAAGCCAGTTAAATTCAAATATTGCATCAACCTCCTGTAGGGCAAATGTGTCAAGGTTAGCCTTGACTCTTTCTGGTTCCATTTCAGCCTCGGCATAAACTGTTTTAATGCCATTCTTTGCAGCCCATTCTTCAATATTATTGTGTACCTTCCAACAGAATTCGAACGAATCCATGTAATTGTTAATGCCAAGAGTGAAGGTTTTTTTAGTATCTGAAGCAAAAATGAAACAAACGAAACAATGTAAAAATATGAAAGTAAATATACTTTGTATTAATAATAATTTTTTCATATCTATTTCCTTTCTTAAGATGGAATAATCAATCATTAAAATCTTTTTTATTTTATTAGAAATATTTTGTCAAGATAAATTTGATATAAATCAATATAAATATATAAACTGCACGATTATATTGTTATTTAAATGAAACAAAAGCTACTAACAATAATATTTTATGTTTTAGTTTAATACTATATGCGTATCTCAAAAAGACATTGGCTGAAGCAAGATGATGGGAAATGCAGTTTTTTAGGACTTTTAAAAATGGTGTAAATAAAGAACACAGCCTGAGCCGGATCCATTGACGCAGGTTATAGGCTGCAGCAGCGAGGGTAACATTGATCTGATCGCCTAATTCTCCTTTGAGGTAACATTTCCCCATTCGATAGTGCTGTTTCAAGTGACTGATGGTGGCTTCCAGTCCAGCTCGTTTACGGAATCTTTTTCTTTGTCGACGTTAATCGTATTGAG
>NYYH01000100.1 GCA_002686705.1 Bacteroidota bacterium | reverse complement strand
CGAGGAGTTTCCAAGAAGGATGTCGGAACCTGTTTGATGCCTACGCGAAATGTGAAATCAGAATGGTGAAAAAATAGATGTCTCCGTTAAGTATTTACTTTGGCACCTCTGAAAAAGTGCGAGCTTTCGAGCAAGGATTAACCAGATATCGGGATCGGGTAGGGAACCTGAATATCCCCCTTTTCTATGTTGATGAGAACAAATTACCTCTTGGGAGGATGCTCTCCTGCCTGTATGAGAAATGGGAGTGGGACGAAACTCGTGGGAAGCGAGAGACTGATTGGAGTGGGTTCGAGGTTCGCGAGACACTCGCAGAGATCGACTCCTTAAGAGATAAGTTCTTTGACCCAGGTCTCTGGCCTCGCTGGAAAAAGCTTAGGTGGAGGATTGCGGATCAGGTTCGAGCCAAAAGAGACAACTATCTAGACAAACTCCCCGGGCCCGTGCCGAGCCTTTCCGAGATCGGCGGAACACCAGGAACGTTTTATGTCCTGCTCTATCTTTTTCTTGTAAATAAGGGACAGGTCTCTCGCCCTCAGACAGAGACAGAAGAACGGCTGCGAGATATTTTTCCGTGGGAGGCATTCTCTCCCGAAGCGCGTGGGAACAAGGCGCTTGGGGCAGTCTTGAAAAAATGTCGTCTTCAGTTAACAACAGATCAAGAGGTTGACCCCTTTGTACAAAAGGTAATCCTAGAGAAGTTGGACTACTATTTGATAATGACATGAAGCTGTTGGTTAACCCAACTGGCAAGTTTGTGATAGGTGGTCCTCATGGTGATACCGGCCTTACCGGAAGAAAGATTATAGTAGACACTTATGGCGGACATGGTGCTCACGGTGGTGGAGCTTTTTCAGGAAAAGACTCATCAAAGGTTGACAGGTCAGCAGCCTATGCAGCTCGTCACATAGCTAAAAATTTAGTTGCAGCCGGGGTTGCTGATGAAATGCTTGTTCAGGTTGCATATGCAATTGGAGTTAATAAACCAGTAGGGTTTTATATAAACACGTATGGTACTTCTCACGTAAAAAACGAAAAAGGAGAATTGCTTACAGATGGTGAAATCTCTAGGATAGCAACTGATATTTTTGACATGAGACCTTATGCTATAGTTTCCCGATTTGGTCTTAAAAATCCCATTTTTGAAAAAACAGCTTCATATGGTCACTTTGGCAGAGAACCATTTAACGAGGAAATAGAGGTTTTTTATGAAGATAATGACACAACATTTAAGGAAAACAGGAATGGCGTTAATGTTTATACAAAGAATGTTGAATTTTTCAAATGGGAAAAATTGGATTGTCTTGATAAGGTGAAAGTAGCATTTAATCTTTAAGGATTGTTTTTGCAACATTGCAACCTTTAAGGTCTTTGTCGACCATAAAGGTTAAAAACAAAAATCCCCGTATACAGTTTTTGTACACGGGGATTTTTTTGTAGCAAATATCAATATTAACCTATCTAACGATTAATTTCTTAGTACTATAAATTTCACCGTTAATAGTTAATGAATAAAAATAAATTCCTCCATTTAAATCCAGAATATTCATACTCATATTATTATTTCTTGTATCGATCTTTTGTTCTTTCACAATTGCGCCAGGGAAATTCACAATTTTCACACTTGCGTTGTCAACTTCATTTGGCATATCATAGTTTAAATTTACATCACCTGAGGCAGGATTAGGATAAAGATCTGAGACGTAAATATTATTAAGAATATACTCGTCGATAGCAGCAGGAGAAGTGTCGAACTTAACAACAATCTTCACATTTTCATCAGTGTTATCTTTATTGAAAAAAGTGTATTCGATTAATGAAACTCCAACAGCACCTTCAATTTGATAATAACTTGTGAACTGACCTTGTGGACTAGACCCACCTGCAGGAACAAATCTATAATGAGGCGAAAGGTTTGTTGTATCATTATACGGGCTTGATACTCCCCATTTGTAATAACTACGTGTACCATCTAACATAAAAATTTCATTCCTTAATACTAGTACATTTGCTCCATTAGTCGTATTATTATTAACAACAGGTTCAAAGATTATCTCTGTAGCAGTTTCCACAGCAGGAATAACAGTAACTGTATCACCTAGTATTTCACCTTCCCACGAAAGTGTAAAGGATTGTCCATTTATATAAAAAGCAGCAAAGAGAATGCATGCCATAAAGAGTAATGTTTTTTTCATATGTTTAAATTTTTAGAATTTTGAATACAAAAGATTAAGTTATTTAATAAGTATTATTTAGATTAAATACTCATCAAGATTATCGACAAAAATAGCCAAATAAAATTAACCGAATGAACTACGACATAGCAGAGCAAGAGAGGTGTCAAATAGGAATTTCTTTCAGTACGATGCATGGCATCGGAGTATTAAACTCATTTATCCCGCCACGCTTCGCTATCGGGATTCGTTCAACTTACATATTTCAATGCACTTCGTTTTTAAAATATGAGTTTCACGAATTAAACAAAAAACCCATATGCAAATTGCAATATGGGTTTTTATATTATTAAGAAATAATACTTATGAACTTGAACCTTATCTAATTATTAACTTCTTAGTTCTGTAAATCTCATCATTAACGTTTATTGAGTAAAAATAAACACCTCCGTTAAGATCAAAAATATCCAATTTCATTTTGTTATTTCTAGCATCAATTTTTTGTTCTTTCACAACTGAACCCAATAAATTAACAATTTTCACGCTTGCCTTTTTAACTTCCGCGGGCATATTATAATCAATAACCACATAATTTGTGGCTGGATTAGGGTAAAGTTCAGACACCCAAATATTCCGAAGGATATTCTCATTTATAGCGTCAATAGAATTATCAAACTTAACGACTACTTTCACATTATCATCCGGATTATCCACATC
Source organism: Bacteroidota bacterium (assembly GCA_002686705.1). The sequence continues at coordinate 33,638 of NYYH01000100.1, read as the reverse complement.
ATACCAAGTGTACTCTATAATAGAAACTCCAACTGTAAAGTTCGCATGGTAATACCCAGAAAAATCACCTTCAGCAGAAGATCCTCCAGCGGCAACAATCCATATTCCTGAAGTATCTACTTCTGGAGGCCAACATATATCACCCCAACAAAAATCACTGTAAGCAGTATCAACCATAAAAATCTCGTTTCGAGCTAATTTAATTTCAGCATCCTTACTTGAATTATTAGTTAGAATAGCTTTAAAAGTACTATTCTGAGAACCTACTGTATCAGGCAGAACAGTCACAGTGTCAGCAAGTGCTGCACCGTCCCATGATAGTGTAAATGATTGTGCATTTACATAACATAATGTAAACACAATAAATGAAAGAGAAAGTATTATTTTTTTCATAGTAACTATTTTATTAGACAAGCAATTATATACAATTATTATACCAAAAAAATTTTTGCAAAGATAACCATAAAAGTTAATCTCAAAAATTTATTTTTTGTTAATAACTATATTGACAAGATATCAATTAACATGGTTGCCTAGAAATGATAATAACGGGAGAAGATTATATTTACTATCTCTTTATGCCTGAATACCAGACCTGTATATTTTAAATTATATAAATTTTGTTTTATAATGAAATTCAACCAACCAAATTTATACAATCACTGTCTATTAGTACATTAGTAAGACGAGATATCCGGATAAAGGTTTTTGTTTAAAATAATATTATTTTTGTTGATTCAAGCAATCGAAACTAATTTAAATTTAACTAATATAATCATGAAAAATCTATTTACTTTTTTACTGATAACGATGTTCTCAGCATCTGTATTTGCACAAGTTATTGTAGGTACCGATCCTGAAAACAAGAATGTTGTACTTGAAGAATTTACAGGCATTCACTGTGTGTTTTGCCCTGACGGACATGCAATAGCTCAGGCTATTCAAAATGCAAACCCTGACGATGTTGTTATAATGAATATACATGAAGGTAGTTACGCTGTACCTTCAGGTAACGAGCCTGATTTTAGAACACAATGGGGAAGTGCAATTGCCGGACAATCAGGTTTACTAGGTTATCCTGCAGGAACTGTGAACAGACATTTATTTCCAGGCTGGTCGCAAGGTAGTGGAACTGCAATGAGTCGTAACAGGTGGTCTGGCGCATCTAACCAAATACTTGCACAACCAAGTTATTTAAATGTTGGGGTAGTTGCAACTGTTGTTACATCAACTCGTCAGCTTATTGTTGAAGTAGAAGTTTATTATACTGACGATAGTCCTTTCTCAACCAATTATCTTACGGTTGCTATAATGCAAAATAATATTCTTGGCCCACAAACCGGAGGAGGTATGGGCTGGAATTATGTTCACATGCATATGTTACGCCATATGTTAGCCGGCCAATGGGGTGTTGAGATAAGTGAAACAACTGAAGGTTCACTATATAGTCAAACCTTTGCCTACGAAATACCAGATGATTACAATGATGTTGATGTAATTCTCGAAAACTTAGAAATAGTTGCATATGTTTCTGAAACTCATCAGGAAGTTATTAGCGGAAATAACGCTGGTGATATAACCATGATTGAATCAAACGACTATGATGCTGCAATAGTATCTGTTAATATTCCTCAAAGTGCTTGTTCAGATGAAGTAATTCCTGTAGTGACTCTAAAAAACTATGGTGAAATAGACCTAACCAGCCTTGAATTTGTTTACTCTTTAAACGGTGGAGATGAGGCAACTTACGCATGGACAGGTAACCTAGCACAAAATGACACAGAAATGATTACTTTACCTGCAATATTCTATACTCCCACAGACAACAATGAAGCAAATGTAAGGTGTGAATCGCCTAATGGTGAACCTGATCAGCTTCCTCAAAATGACTCTTATAATCAGAGTTACGAAGGCTCACAAACCTATCCTGAAACTATTAATTTCGGGGTTCATATAGTTGGTAACCCTGAAGACATAACATGGAGTATTACTGATACAGATGGTGGAGTAATTGAAGAGGGAGGCCCATACACTAGTGGCGGCTTCCAAATTGTACCTGTTACTTTTCCTGAAACAGGGTGTTACATATTAACATTAAATGATGCATCTGGAGAAGGTTTATCAGGTGGATTTTATTTAATTACTGATAATAACAGCAACATACTCTGGAATGGTGGAGATTTCACTTATACTGCTACAGCAGAGCTAGCCTATAATATGATTGTGGATGTTGATGAAATGTTAACAGCTGATGATATTTCAATCAGGCCGAATCCAGTTACAAATAATGCAAACATTGAGTTTAGCTTAAATAACAGCACCAATGTTAACATAGCTGTTTTTGACATTCTTGGAAAGAAGGTTAAGGTCATTTACACTGGTTTTATGACAAGCGGCTCACAAAATATTCAAATGAATGTTAACGAGTTTAATAAAGGTATTTATTTTGTTAAACTGCAAATGAATAACGAAGTAGTAATAAAGAAAATAATTGTAGCGAATTAAAGACCGACTAGTAATTCAAAGACCGTTATTGTAACTTCACGTTGCGATAACGGCTTTTTTTATGATCGAGAATCATTGCGGATCAACATCAAATTGAACAATAATCGACCTGTATTTTGTTATGGTCCTTGTTCTAATTAGCGACTTCAGAATATTATTCTTTACTTCCTGAAGATTTACTCCACGTTGTATTTTTAACAGAGTTTGTTTGATGTAATAATTTCTTATTCTACCAACCAATGGATATTCTGGTCCATAAACAAGATTTCCAAATTTCTCCCTCAAATCCTTTGCGAAAACTGCTGCTCCCTCATTTAATATATCCGTCTTTTTATGTTTCATTCTAATTACAATTAATCTGAAATATGGTGGGTAATTAAATTTCTGTCTTTCTGCTAATTGACGTGTATACATACTTACATAATCATGATTTACGACATCTTTGAGTATTGGGTGATCAGGCTTCCAAGCTTGTATTATAACCATGCCTTGTTTGTCCTTTCTGCCAGCCCTTCCACTTACTTGCAACATAAGCTGGAAACTTCTTTCATGAGCTCTAAAATCAGGAAAACTTAACATATTATCGGCACTTAAAACACCCACCACCTGAACATTGTCAAAATCAAGCCCCTTAGTTATCATCTGTGTTCCGGTTAATATATCAGTACGTTTGTTCTCAAAGTCAGTTATAATTCTACTAAAAGCATTTTTCGACCTGGTAGTATCGAGATCCATACGATCAATTTTAGCATCAGGATATATTAAACTTAATTCTTCAGCTACTTTCTCTGTACCAAAGCCCTGCATTTTCAGACCTGTGTTCCCACAATCGCCGCAAGTATTAGGAATTGAAGTTGAATACCCGCAATAATGACATTTAAGTAACTCACTGTACTTGTGATATGTAAGAGTTACATCACAATTCTTGCATTGAGGGATCCAATGACAAACATCACACTCAATTCTAAGTGAGAAACCTCTCCGATTTTGAAATAGTATTACTTGATGGTGCTTCTTAATTGCATCATTAATATTTTGTGTCAGAACGGATGAAAAATGAGATTTCATCATTCGTCGCCTATGTTCCTCCTTCAAATTCACTATTACAATCTTTGGCAAACTCACACCACTATATCTGTGTTTAATTTCTGCAAAGCCGTATTTTTCTGTTTTGGCGTTATAATAACTTTCAATTGCAGGAGTTGCAGATCCTAATAATACTTTCGCATTGTGTAATGTAGCGAGGAAAATTGCTGCATCGCGTGCATTATATCGCGGAGTCGGATTGTATTGCTTATATGAACCGTCGTGTTCCTCATCGACAATTATCAACCCCAGGTTATCGTATGGCAGAAATAATGATGAGCGAGGCCCAAGTATTATTTTAAACTTACTACGAATTTTATCATCATCTCGTCCGGCTATATTATTCCAAACTTCAGCCCTTTCATTTTTGCTATATCTTGAATGATATACTCCAACTTCATCACCAAAATACTTACGGAGCCTATTTATGATTTGAGTAGTAAGTGCAATTTCAGGTAACATATATAATACTTGTTTGCCCGATTTTATTGTGTCGGCAATAAGCTTTATATAAACTTCGGTCTTACCGCCTGAAGTTACTCCATGTAAAAGAACAACATTATGATTATCATACTGTTGTATTATGTTGTTGTAGGAATCTAGTTGGTGAGGACTAAGTTTCAGTTTTTGTTTGTCATCGGTACTTACTTCTTTTGCAAATCTACTTATTGGTTTCTTGATAGCAATAAATATATTTTTATCTATAAGAGCTTTGAGTGCTGATTGGCTGCCACCGGATTTATTTAACAAATCTGACTGCTTTGCAATTTTATCTTCAGTAAGAGGCATACCGACAATAGCAAGAAATGTCATTAGCAACTCCAACTGTTTGTGTGCCCTTCTTCCAAGATTATCCATTAACTGTTGCAACTTTTCTTCTTCAATGAATTCTTTAGAGATCCCAATATATTTTTCAAGTTTTGGCTTATAAATCTCTTTGAGTTCCTCCTCAACAACTAGTATCCGATTCTCGATCATAGTTTTTAGCAATGGCAACACCTTTTGATAACCAACTATTTTTGATATTTCATCAACGGAAAGCTTTTTCTTTTCAATTAATGCTTCAGTAATTTGATATTCGTATGTATCAAGTATGTTAAAGTCGGGGATAAAACTAGGTGCCAGCATCACCTTCGATTCGCTTGCCAATTTAAAAGCTGTTGGTAGGGCAGCATTCATTACTTCTCCCTCGGTACTCATATAATAACTCGCCATCCACTCCCAAAATTGAAATTGAATTTTATTGACAATTGGTAATTCGTCAAGCAAAGTAATTATGTATTTGGGCACATGATTTTGAGGTACATCAGTATGGATATTTTTTACAAGTCCGGCATAAATTTTTTTACGCCCAAACTGAACACTAACTCTTTGCCCTACTCTAATAAATTCATTAAGGTCGTAAGGTACCCTATATGTAAAAGTGCCTTCCACAGGTAATGGTAGCAATACATCTGCAAATAAAGTAAGGCGATCCATTAAAGAGTTAATTTATTCTATAATAAAGTTTGTCAAAGTTACAACTTTCAACTTTCAACTTTAATAGGAACAAACTTAATAGCTTTATTCATAAATTTTTCATCTTAAGAAAATAAAACTCGAGTGTAAAAGTTTGGAACATTAGAGATTAGTAAATGTTATCCTCAGTGTATCACTATATTTTATGCTGAAATTCTGGTTAGATAACCAAAAACCATGCTATGCCATGTGGTTCAAATATCATTGTACCTTCTTGATCATTCATAAAAAAGCCATTAAGGAACAACACAGCTAGATCATGATCATCCATTGGATGACTGATCACAAGTTTTTTCGAAGACAGATTAACTATTACAAGAATAATTTCGTCATTATATTCACGTAAATAAGCTAATGCTTTAGATGTAGATTCACCCGTGCTCTTCTGAATATCAACAAAATTCAAGCTGCCCCTTCCAAACGAAGGATAATCTTTCCGTGTATTGAGCATGGTACTTATCAGGTTATAAACTCGTGTGTGGAAGTTGTCAGGTTGCTTAAGATCATTTTCAAGTGTGTTCCAATCAATCCTTCCCCTTACCAGGAACCTTGTATCATCTTTTCCTGTTAACTTGATTTGCTCATGATAAAATTTCTCATCATTTAACTTACCGAATTCATCACCGTAATAAATAACAGGTGTGCCTAGCAAAGTAAGCATTAGTGAATAAGATAAAGCAATTTTATTCACATCCCTTTCAAACAACTCTGATAACCTTGCACTTATGCCCTCACCTACCCTAAAATCCCATTCAGGTTTATGACAGTAACTGCTATGAATTAAACTACGATCATCTTCTGAAACATAAACGTGCTCAAGGCTTAACTCATCATGAACACGCAAAAATGTAAACCACTGATTATCTGGTTTAATACTGGGAGTTATTTCGTTGCTTAGTGTTTGCTTTATTGGGTTTCCATTTTCTGTAGCTATCGCTTTAAACATCATTGGCATTAGAGGGAAATGATACGCAGCATGACACTCATCTCCTTGTCCAAGGTATTTTACAACTTCATGAGGCTTTTGACAAGCTTCTGCCAGAAGTAAAGTTCCAGGTTTTATAAAATCAAGTACTGCCCTAAAAAACTTAACTATTGTGTGAGTTTTGCCAAGGTTTTCACAATTTGTTCCTTCTTCTTTCCATAAATATGGAATTGCATCGGCTCTGAAACCATCAACTCCCAATGCCTGCCAATAAATCAAATTTCGCGACATTGCAATTAATACATCTGGATTGCGATAATTTAAGTCGGGTTGAAAACTAAAAAATCTATGAAAATAATATCTATCCCCAAGTTTTTCCCAGTTTGAATCTTCAATTCCTTTGAATAACAACCTTGCATCAAGATATTTATCAGGCTTATCACTCCAAATATAGAAATTGCTAAAATCATTATTTTCAGATTTCATGGATTCCAAAAACCACGGATGCTGATCGGATGAGTGATTAATGGCAACATCGAAAATAACTCTAATGCCTCTTGTGTGAGCTTCATTAAGAAAATTACCAAATACATTTTCCTGTTCTTCCTTAGTACTATCCTCATTTAGTCCTAATAGTTGTGGGCGTATTTTATCATATTTACTTATATCAAATCCTGCATCGCGCATTGGTGATTCAAGAATAGGCAGCAACCATAAACAATTTACTCCCAATTTTTGAATATAATCAAGCTTTTGAGTAAGCCCGTTAAAATCATGATTAAAAAGGCCAACATAAAGGGAATAAACTATTGCATCTTTATACCAATCAACAATTTTAACATTATTCTTTAACGGCTCTAAAGAAGATATGAAAGAATCCAGCTTTTCAGCAGATAAATGAGGATAAAGTTCCTTCCAGTAATTATATAACAATAATCTATTATTCATTGTATTACGCAATTATCATCCACAAATGTAGCATAAAAGTAAATCTACTATTAGATATATTTATTACTAACTATAATTGTAAATATCTCCAATTAATATTTTATTTGTAAGTATTGTATCAATCGTTTGCATAAGAATGTTGAGAGATTGGTTCCTTTATAGTATTATATTAAAAGCAATACTATTAATATTAATTACAAATATTTCTGCAAGCCCCTGAAATATCTTAATTTTGATAAAAAATCTAAATAATGAAGTATTTCTTTAGTTCGATTTTCACTCTTATAATTTTACTTTTAGGAGCACAAAATACTTATTCTCAAATTAGACTTGAGAGGGTTGATCCTCCTTTTTGGTGGACTGACATGAAAAATCCACATCTTCAATTAATGGTTTATGGTAACAATATTTCAGAAACAGAGCCTTCCATTAATTATGATGGTGTATTACTTGAAGAAGTTATTCATGTTGAAAGCCCTAATTATTTATTTCTGAACATTGTAATTGCTGAAAATGTCAATCCTGGAACATTTAATATTGAATTTCAAAATGACAAAAAAGTAAAAACCACTTACCAATATGAGCTAAAAAAGCGTGATTCAAACCCTGGTCTTCATAAAGGATTTGACAACTCAGACGTTATTTATTTACTGATGCCTGACCGATTTAGTAATGGAAATCCTGATAATGATAACATGCCACATATGTTGGAAAAAGCTGCCAGAGAAAATCCAAACGGCAGACATGGTGGAGATATTAAAGGAATTAGCAACCAACTGAGTTATTTAGTTGATTTAGGAATTACTGCAATCTGGATAAATCCACTACTTGAAAACAATATGCCAGCTTATTCATACCATGGGTATGCTGTAACCGATTTATATAAAATTGACTCACGATTTGGTACCAATGATGATTATGTTAATCTTGTTGAGGATTCGCATTCAAAAGGTATAAAAGTAATAATGGATATGATATTTAATCACCTTGGAACAGGCTACTTTTGGAATGATGACCTACCAATGCATGACTGGTACAATCAATGGCCTGAGTTTACCAGATCGAATTACCGAGGTGGTGTAATAAGCGATCCACATGCCTCAGATTATGATTATAACAAAATGGTAAAAGGATGGTTTACTGAAACTATGGCCGACCTTAATCAAGATAATAAGCTGATGTCTAACTACCTGATTCAAAATAGTATTTGGTGGATTGAATATGCAGGATTAGATGGGATACGGCAGGATACATATCCATATCCTTTCAAAAATTTTATGGCTAAGTGGATGAAGCGGGTTCTGGAAGAATATCCTGATTTTAATGTTGTGGGAGAATCATGGTTATCGTATCCAGCTGCAGTTGCATATTGGCTAAATAACAATACAAATAAAGATGGTTATCGATCTAATCTAACAAATGTTTTTGATTTCCCGTTGATGTATGCAGTTAGCAAAGCCTTTAATGAAAAGGAAGGATGGTCGACAGGAACCTCACAACTTTATGAAATTCTTTCTCAAGACTTTGTATATTCTAACCCTAATAACGTTGTTATTTTTGCTGATAACCATGATGGAGATAGATTTTTTTCAAAAATAGACAATGACATTAATAAGTTTAAACTGGCAATGGCATTTATTATGACTACCAGGGGCATACCTCAAATTTATTATGGTACTGAGGTTTTAATGACAGGTGAAGAGCACAAAGGCCACGGTGATATACGTAAAGATTTTCCAGGTGGTTGGGATGGGGATGATAAAGATGCTTTCACAAAAGAAGGCAGAACGGTTGAACAAAATGAAGCTTTTATCTTTTTAAAAAGATTGCTAAACTGGCGAAAATCAAACCCTGTTATTCAATTCGGCAAACTAACTCACTACATTCCAGAAGATGGTGTTTACGTTTACTTTAAGACGCTTAATAACAGCACTGTTATGGTAATGCTAAACAACTCTTCAGAAAAAAAAAAGGTTAATATGTCAAGATTTTCTAAAAGCATAGGTGATAACAATAAAGGACGTAGCATACTTACCCGACGAATCTGGGATGAACTTAGCGTTATTGAAATTTCTGCAAAATCGCCATTAATAATTGAGTTAATGAAATGACTTTATTTTAACTAATAGCATAATATATAGAACAGAACAATCATTCTTTTTAAATTGGGAAATATGAGAAATAGGAGAAAATGGTGAAATGGCAATCCATAATACATTATACTCCCTATACCCTTATACCCGTCCTATCATCATACTTTTTAATCTACAGATAATAAACCAAGATTAGCATGCAGTCATTAAAAATACAGCAATTCTTAATATTTCTAATAGCCATAATTCCATGCCATACAATAACAGCTCAAGTTGCCTGGTTTTACCCTTTGAACCCTTCAATAACTGACTCTGTTATACTTACTTACAATACTAACGCTGGCAATAAAGCACTTGTTAATTACGATGGAGCGGTTTACCTACATACTGGGGCTATTACTGATCGTAGTCTTGATGGCGGAGACTGGAAGCATGTTATAGGCAATTGGGGAGAGGCTGATGAGAAAGTTAAAATGAATTCTATCGGGAATGGTATGCATGAGTTTAGATTTATGATTAGCACTTTCTACAATCTTCAACCTGATGAGGTTGTTCGGCAACTTGCTTTTGTTTTCAGAAGTGAGGATGGTGCAAAAGTTGGAAAGACAAAGAATAATGAAGATATATTTCTTCCCGTTAATAACTACAAACCTCCTGTTGCAGGCGAAAAGGAGTATCTTTTCGAGAGTAGAAAATACCTTTCTCATCTGGTTAGGGATACCATACTGGATGTTCTTACAACTAATGGAATTACGCGAATTATACCTTTTTCTGAAAACATAATAGAAGTACTTCATTTTTCACGAAGCATAATAAGCCCTGACTCATCGGATGCTGTTATACTTAAACCCAAAGCTACTTACTTTAAGATATTCAATAATGATAATTGGCTTAGACTTAAAACAGACAGTTTAGTATTAGCCATTCATAAGGACCCATATTATCTTGTATTTATTTACGATGGAGATACTATATTAGAAGAAGAACTTGGTTTTTTCAAGAGATCAGATACTGATGGCTTGAGGTTTAAAATACAGGAACACGAAAAGATTTATGGGCTTGGTGAAAGAGCCAATGGATTAAACCTTATTGGCGATAAATACAATCTTTATAATCGACCTAAGTATGGATATGAAATAGGTGCAAAAAACCTAAATTATTCAGTTCCTCTGATTGTTTCATCAAATAAATATCTACTGCTTTTCGATAATCCGCAAAAGGGATATGCTGACATTGGTGCCACAGAGCCTGGGGTATTTGAGTGGGCAGCCATAGGAGGCTTGATGAAGTATTTTGTAGTAGCTGGCTCAAATTTTAAAACTATCTCAAAAAGTTATGCAGAGTTAACCGGTTCACAACCAATGCCTCCACGCTGGGCCTTAGGAAATTTACAATCAAGAATGGGATACCGTACGCAGCATGAAACTGATTCCATTGTAAGATTAATGCAGCAAGATGACTTTCCGTTAGATGCAATGATTCTTGATTTTTATTGGTTTGGCGATAGTATACATGGTACCATGGGTAGACTTCGTTGGTATAAACCCAGCTGGCCTGAGCCTGAAAAAATGATCTCTGATTTTAAGAGTAAAGGCGTAAAAACAATATTGATTACGGAGCCATATATTCTTGATTCATTAGAAAATTTCAAGATTGCGGATGAACTGGGGATACTTGCATTGGATAGCTTAGGAGATTCATATGTAAATAAAGAATTTTATTTTGGAAATGGTGGTTTGATAGATATTTTTAAACCCGAAGCTAGTCAATGGTTTTGGGAACAATACAAGAAGCAAATGAATATTGGTGTTGCCGGGTGGTGGGGCGATCTAGGCGAACCTGAAAACCATCCCTCCGATCAAATACATATTGTTGGTATGGCTGACGAAGTACATAATATTTACGGTCATTACTGGCACAAAATGCTTTTTGAAAATTACAGGAAAGAGTATCCAAACACAAGATTATTTAACCTTAACAGGGCCGGTTACGCAGGTTCTCAACGATATTCAATTTATCCATGGACAGGAGATGTTTCAAGAAGTTGGGGAGGTTTACAAGCCCAGCTACCCCTCTTGATACACATGAGTTTAAGTGGTTTGCCATTTATCCATTCAGATGCAGGTGGTTTTGCACAGGGAGCCAAAGACGAAGAATTATACACACGTTGGTTGCAGATGGCATGTTTTACTCCAATACTGCGACCACATGGTTCGGGCATACCTTCTGAACCAGTATATTTTAATGATACTACACGCAAAATTGTAAGAAATTTTATGAAACTTCGTTATAGCCTTCTTCCATATATTTATACTCTTACATATGAAGCAAATCAATTTGGGTATCCAATTGTAAGACCACTGTTCTACGAGTTTCCAAACGACACATTAAGTTATAGTGTTGAAAATGAATACATGTTTGGAGATGAAATGTTAGTTGCTCCGGTTATTGAAAGGGAGAAAAAAATTAAACAGATATATCTTCCGTTTGGAAGCTACTGGTATGATTTCTGGACTAATAAAAAACACGATGGTAACCAGTGGATAAATGTGGATGTAAATTTGGAAACTATACCGCTATTTGTTAAGGCTGGCTCTTTTATCCCTATGACAGAGCCTGTTAATTCAACTGATGATTATTCATCCGAAAAACTTATTGTGAAATATTACTGTGATTCAACCACGGTAGTTAGTAGTTATACAATGTTCGAAGATGACGGCAGTACATTCGGATCGATTGAAAAAAATGAATTTGAATTACTCACAATTGAAAGAAAGTATATCGATGAAAATTTAACAGAATATTACTTTAAAAGTTCAGGTGGTGAGTATGAAGGCCAGCCTCCAAAACGCTCAATAGCACTAATATTAATTGGACTAAGTGAATCCATTAATCCATCATTCAATATAAACAATCATCAACTCGAAAAAAAGGATCAACCTCATCAACTCTCAGCTGGCTATTACTATGATCACAAACTTAATATATGGACTATCAATTTTATATGGAATGGGGAAGAAATATTAATTAAACAAATAATCTCAAATGATAATTAATGAAGTGGATATATAACCATGGAGTATGAAATTCCGTAGTCAAACTAATATCCTGTGAATAAATTTATACAACTTTGCAGTTAAATTTATAATTATGAAAAAAATAAAAAATAACCTTTTTGTTTTAACCATGCTAACAATGGCAATAGTTATTTTTATATCCTGTGATTCAACTCATAAAGATAGCAATAATACAGAGAAGGAATCCAAACATATTGATTGGAGTAAAAACGCAAATATTTATGAAGTAAATATAAGGCAATACACTAATGAGGGTACCTTTAAGGCTTTTCAGAAGCACCTACCTCGCTTAAAAGAAATGGGTGTCGATATACTCTGGCTTATGCCTATATTTCCAGTTGGAGAATTGAACAGAAAAGGCTCGCTTGGAAGTTACTATGCTGTAAAAGACTATAAAGAAATAAACCCTGAATTTGGTAATATTAATGATCTGAAAGAGCTTGTTACTGAGGCACATAGTCTTGGTATGTATGTTATACTTGATTGGGTAGCGAATCATTCAGCATGGGACAACCCGTGGGCAACTAAACATCCAGAATGGTACCAACATGATGAAAACGGTAATTTTGTTTCTCCTTATGACTGGACCGATGTTATTGCTTTTGATTTTAATAATCCAGCAATTCGGGATACAATGTTAGATGCCCTCAAATTTTGGATTACTGAAGCAGATGTTGATGGTTATCGCTGCGATGTAGCCGGACTGGTTCCAATAGACTTTTGGGAAAGAGCACGTATCGAATTGGATTCAATAAAACCTGTTTTTATGTTAGCTGAAAATGAGGACGTACCTAATTTGCTAAATGAAGCTTTCGATATGAATTATGGTTGGAGACTACATCATTTAATGAACGAGATTGCCAAAGGCACCAAAAATGCAAACGACATTTGGGACTACTTGGCATGGAATGATTCAACTTATACTTCAGACTCTTATCGCATGTATTTTACTTCTAATCATGACGAAAATTCTTGGAATGGTACTGTGAAGGAACGGTTGGGTAACGCCATTGAAGCTATGGCAGTGCTATCGTATACAATTCCAGGAATGGGATTAATTTATAGTGGACAGGAAGCAGGGCTTGATAAACGTTTGCTCTTTTTTGAAAAAGATACAATAAACTGGGGAGATACCAAGTATGAAAAAATGTATACTATTCTCAATAAACTTAAAAGAGAAAATAAAGCACTATGGAATGGTGAATCAGGTGGCAAGATTGTTCAGCTTGGTGATGGATCTAACCAACATGTATTTGCTTTTCTTCGCGAGAAGGATGATGATAAAATTGTGACAATCATCAATATGAGTAATGAACCACAAACATTTAATATCGAAAACGATATTGTTTCCGGTGAATTTAAAAATGTTTTTACAGGTGCGAATGTTGTGATTGAAGAAGACATGATTGTTGATTTGCTACCTTGGGAATATTTGATTCTTAGGAATTAATATTTTTGTTAAAAACTAATTTCTTCATAGTATTATTCGTACCTTTAGCTCTTTGAGTTTCTTGCAAATTGTCTATCTTGATGTGGGACGAATTTGTCTGCTTAAGATTTTTATTAATAACTTTAATCTGATAACAATGAGGACTTTAAGATTCTTATGCATTATTTTAATTGTTACAATATTTAACGTCGCATCTACTTTGGCACAAGGGTTTCAGCCGCCACCCGAGGGGAAATCGGTTATTTATTTTGTGAATGTAAAAAAAACAAATAGCCGTGAATATTTCCATCAAGACAGGTATATTGGTTTGCTAAAACGCGGAAAAAATTATATGAGATACGTGTGTAATCCTGGCGAAAATCTGTTTTGGGCCTCAGCTGAAAATAAAGAATTTGTTACTGCAAACCTCAAGGAAGGTGGTACTTATATTGTTATTGGAGAAAACAAAATGGGTATGTGGAGTGCTGGGATTAGATTAATCCCAATAACTGATGATAACAAACTCTTTGAGAAAGCAAGAGCAATAATAATGGAAAAGGGGCCCATAGTGACACCAGTATCGACAATAAAATTGAGGAACACAGAACTGGTAGAATTCATCGCTAATGTCTTGGATCATTATGAAAATCAATGGAAAAGCACTAAAGATTTCCCAAACATTTCTGCAGAAATGGCTATTCCTGTAGATAAATTGAAATAGGCAGTTTTTAATTTGTTATAAGAAGCTGGAAAATCTCCAGAAAATTCACATATTGAATCATTTTCTATCAACCACTTGATCAGGTATAATAATGACTTGACTTATGCAAAATAAAAAAACCCCGCATTAAGCGGGGTTTAAAACTAACAATTATGAAATAAAGCAGAATTATCAAGGATTTTTACTCCTCGTGTACGCGTTAGCGTATTTTTAAATTCACTACAAAAATACATCGCAAAAACAACAGTATTTGTTAAGCTTATATAACAACTGTTAATAAATGTTAAAAGCTGTATATCAATGATTTGATAAATTACTTTTGTTGCATGAACAAATGGGCCACCATAGTTATTATTATACTTGTTACATTAGCGACAACTGGATTAATGATGATTCAGGTGTATTGGATACGCGATGCTGTAAAGCTTAAGCAGACGGTATTTGTTAAAGATGTCAAACAATCGATTAGTCCGGTAATATTTGAGATTGATAAACTATGGCTTGAAGAAAAAATCAAAAAGCGACGAAAGTTTATTGAAGAAAATAAAAGCTTTTTTAGAGTTTATGACTCCCTTAATCAGGTGTTGTATTATAATTTTAATAATATGAACAGTCAAAGTGATATTGATCAATTTGTGCTTAGCTCTGATATGGCAGAAAAGTTATTGAACGACCTAACTTTGAGTTACAACCAACAAGAACCTGGTAATTTTTATTATTCAAACAAAGTTCGTATCGACTCAATGATAACACGAGCATTGAAAAAGAAAGAGATAAGTACTAAATTTGAGTTTGGTATTTATAGTCCGGCTACAAATTCAATGATCCTGCAAAAAACTGGTAAGTATCCGGAAGCTTTATTAAAGGAGAGTTTTATTTTCGACCTAACACCATTAGGATCTCTTTTCTCATATCCTAACAAGTTGCTGGTTTATTTTCCAAATGAGAAAATATTTATTATGAGCCAGTTATGGGTATTATTGTTTGTGTCGGTTATACTTTTCCTAGTTATTATATTTTCTTTTTCGTTTAGTATTTACATAATCTATAGGCAAAAGAGACTTTCTGAAATGAAAACCGACTTCATTAATAATATGACTCATGAGTTTAAAACACCAATATCAACAATTGCACTTGCGTGCGAAGCCTTAAAGGATACCGATATTCAAAAAACCGAATTGTTATATGATAATTATGTAGATGTTATTGATGAAGAAAACGGTCGTCTCAGCTTAATGGCGGAACAAATCCTTCAAACTGCTATTATCGACAAGGGTCAGTTAAAACTAAAAAAGTCGTTGATAAATATACATGATATAATTAATGTTGCTGCTGGCAGTAAAAAAATGGAAGTTGAAAGTAAAGGTGGCATAATTGAATTACAACTCAATGCACTACATCCTGAAGTTATTGGTGATAATATTCATCTAACAAACGTTATTATTAATTTGTTGGATAACGCAATTAAATACTGCATTAAAACTCCTGATATTGTAGTAAATACAAACAACAGCGGAAACACCATATTAATAAGAATTAAGGATAATGGAATAGGAATCAGCAAATCGAACAGAAAAAAGATATTTGAAAAACTTTATAGAGTTCCTACGGGAAATATTCATAATTTTAAGGGCTTTGGTTTGGGACTAAGTTATGTAAAAACAATAGCTGAACAACTTGAAGGTAGTGTAATTGTAGAATCCGAACTTGGAAAAGGTTCAACTTTTACTTTTCAATTGCCAATAAATTAACATAAAATCATGAAAAAAGATACACGCGTGCTGCTAGCAGAAGATGACAAAAATCTTGGTAACGTACTTAAAGCATATTTAGAAGCCAAAAGTTATCCAACGGTTTTGTGTCCGGATGGAAAAATAGCCTATGAAACATTTAAAAGGGGCAATTTTGATTTTTGTATACTGGATATCATGATGCCTGAAATGGATGGATTTACTCTCGCTAAGAAAATAAGGAAAATTGATAAAGACATTCCGATTCTTTTCTTAACTGCAAAGGCTATGCAAGAAGACAGAATTCATGGGTTTGAAGTTGGTGGCGATGATTATCTTACCAAACCATTTAGCATGGAGGAACTGTTGTTGCGGATAAAGGCAATAATGAGAAGAAGTAATTCTGTTACCGACGAAAAAAGCAAGTCGGTTTTTAAGTTTGGAAAATATACTTTTGAGTATAATCGACAATTATTAATTGTAGATGAAAAAGAGCAGAAACTTACATCTAAAGAAGCTGAGTTATTAAAGTTACTTTGTGAAAATATGAATAATGTACTCGACCGTACTGTTGCCCTAAATAAAATTTGGTTCGATGACAGTTATTTCAATGCACGTTCGATGGATGTGTATATTACAAAATTACGGAAGTATTTAAAGGAGGATTCAAGTGTTGAATTGATTAACGTGCACGGTGTGGGATTTAAGCTTGTTGTGAGTTAAGATGAAGTTAAAGATATAGTTCTATTATTATTTCCTTTTCAAATAATATTCAGAATTAGAAACATTGTCAATTAATGGACACGATTAAAATCTATTTTCGCGATATTCGATTTTGGATTATATTATTCTTCTTTATAAGGCTAATTGGTATAACAAATCCGCCTTTAGAAATTGGACATAATTGGAGACAGACAACTGTTACAATGGTTTCAAGAAATTTCCTGGAAACTGACAATAATATCTTTTATCCAAGGATTGATATCGCTGGAAATAAAACAGGTATCACAGGCATGGAATTTCCTCTATTTAATTATCTGACTTATTTGGTTTCAGAAATTTTTGGGTATCAACACTGGTATGGGAGATTAATTAACTTAATTATTTCAAGTCTTGGATTATTTTTCTTTTACAAATTGATCGAGAAGTACTTCATGAGGAATATTGCTTTTTCTTCAACCTTAATTTTACTATTTTCCATTTGGTTTACTTATTCTAGAAAAATTATGCCAGATACTTTTGCCATGTCATTCATTTTGGCAGGTATTTACTTTGGAACTAATTATTTTGACAAAAATTCCCGTTCGGGTGGATTCTTAAACCTAATTTATTATGGTGTATTAATAGCACTAGGAACCTTATCAAAATTACCCTCCGCTTATTTATTGATTATTTTTTTAATCCCAATTCTAAGTATTGAAGTAATTTTCAAGCGTAAGATCGCATTTGTTGCCGCTTCAATATTCAGTTTATTACCTTCAATTATCTGGTATTTTTATTGGGTTCCTTATTTAGTTGAAACATATGGCTTCCTGCACTTTTTTTTGGGTAAAGAGTTATACCAGGGTATAATTGAAATTACAAATAATATAAATTCGGCTCTGCAAAATTTCTATGAAAATGCGTTTAATTTTATTGGTTTTGCATTATTCCTGTTTGGATTAGTTCATGTGATTATTAAAAAAAACAAACTACTATCTTATGTTTTTGTCCTGAGTTTCTTATCCATGATGGTGATTATTTTTTAAGCTGGGGACACATTCGCTCGCCACTCTTATTACATCGTCCCATTTGTACCTGTTATGGCACTAATTGCTGGATATGGTCTCGCTCAAATCAAGAATAAAAAGATTGCATTTGTTGTATTACTTGCCATTAGCATTGATGGAATACTTAGTCAGCAGCATGATTTTAGAATTCATGACAAGGAATGGGCTATACTAAACTTAGAAGAGGATTTGGACAAAGTATCATTACTAGAGGATCTGATTTTAATAAATAGCGGTGAATATCCTACTCCAATGTATTTTGCCCACCGAAAAGGTTGGGTTGAATCTAATGAAAAACTCGTTGATGAAAAATATATCAACAACCTAAAAGAAAAGGGGCTTAAATATATAGTGATATTGAAGAAAGCATTTGGGACAAATATTGACCTTGACCTACCCATTGTTTTAGATAATAATGATTATTGTATTTATCAATTGTAAGACGATAAACAAACTAATCTTGTCGTTTAATTTCACATGTTCTACCAATCGGTAAAGTATCAGCTTTAATAATATTCCAAAAGTGTGATGAACCCGGACCTTTATCTTTATTGGTTAATACAATCAACGTTTTCTGGTATTTCATTTCACGAATATAAAAAGTACGGAAACCTTTCCACCATCCAAAATGAAATACAGTACTGTCCATATCCTCTTTAACACGCCATCCAAAGCCATAGTTGTTTTTTCTTTTCCAGTAACTAGGATTTCCTCGTTTAAACGATTCGGCAATAATTTCTTCAGGCAATAATGTAAAATTATCAAGAGCACGATCGTACTTATATAAATCTCCAACTGAAGTATAAATATTTTTATCTCCCATCACACCATTTAGATATTCGTTTGTCATTTCGCGCCAACGCCATCCACGGAGATAATATCCCGGAACACCTTCTTCGACATATAGGGAAACACTTGTATCTTGCCTCATATTGTAAACAAACGAATTTTCCATCTCAAGAGGAATAAATATCCTTTCTTCCACAAAATTCTCAAAATGCATCCCAGATACTGATTCAACAATATTTGTAAGTAAAGCATAATTTGTATTACAATAATGGAAACCTGTATTGGGCGAAAAATACTTGTCTGGTTTATATTCTACAAAAAGATCCAGCATATCATCATTGTTCAACGGAATTTTTTTGTTTTTCCAACTACTATGAGCAATGCTCATATACCTTGGAAGTCCGGCACGATGAGTCATGAGCAACCTTAAAGTAACATCTTCATAAGGGAAATCTGGTAAATAGGTAATTATGTTTTCATCATAATCAACCTTTCCATCATTTTTAAGAATCATGATGGCCATTGCACTGAACATCTTTGATATGGAAGCCAATTGAAATGCATCTGAAATAGTTAGTTCCTCTTTTTTAGACCTAACATTTCTATATCCATAAGCCTTTTGTAATATAACTCTACCCTTTTCCGCATAAAGTACAGTGCCATTAAACCCATTAGTTTTAACCAATCGCTTAAATTTATTATCCAATTCAATTGCTTTTTTTGAGATAACAGCACTATCAGGATCATGAAAAATTTCTTTTTTTATTTCGGGAATCGGAGAAATTGAAATTTCAGAGGTTTTAGTTTGAACATTATTACATGCAACCAGTATTCCTAAAAATAACATGAAGAAAGTGCGTAATAGAAGGTAATATTTCATAAGTGGGCAAAAATACTAAATGCGAATAAATGTTATACATTCTAAAATTATTATTGTTGAATTTTGTTTGCTTTTCGATTTTTCCTTTCAAAACAATTACTAACGAATAAAAAATAGCTCTTTAAATGGTTTAAATATCGAGTACAAGGAATGGAATCGATAATTAAACATGTTTGTGATTATCTGATTTCGTGTCCAATATCGGATGAAGTGCAGCTAATATTGAGGTTGAAATTTTCTACATCTCACATTTTCTGATATATATAAATTACGGCATTAATATTGCAAAACACAAAAGCGAAAAGCAAAACCAAGCCACTATGGTTTATTTTAGTATATATTTACTTTTATCAATATCTGTTTCACTTATTTCCCTTGGCAAAAGGATAAGCTTTATTGAAATATTTTACATAAGCTTATTTTTAACCCCAATAGTGGGTTTTATAACGGTGTTGAAAGCCGAAAATAATATTCTTACTCGTCATTATACTATGACCTATACTTGTACATCATGTGAAAACGGAGTGGTGGATAACGAGAAAATATGTCCTAATTGTGGCGAAGAAATGAAAGTGTTAAATATTAAAGAAAATAAATTCAAACTCGCCTGAAGTATATCATAAATTATAATTGAAGTATATAACCACTTTTAATTACAACCTCTGAATGACTCCTTTGTTTTTCATCCATAGTAAAGTTTCACGCTTACTTAATGGAGGCAAATCATATTTATTCACATAGTTAATTACAAAATCTGGATTTGTTTTTGAATATTCACGCAATATCCATCCAATTGCTTTTTGAATAAAAAATTCCTTTGATTGTATCAGTTCTGAAATAAAACCATGAAGAAGCTTAGTATTAAGCTGTGACTTATATTTTAACTGAAAAAGAAGGCATGTTCTTAACAACCACATGTTCTCAGATTTCATCCACAGATGGGTAACTTTCTCAATACTTTCGGGAAATTTTTTGAAATACCCTCCAACTAAATTAATTGCAATATAATCAACAGTATCCCACCATGATTTTGTAACTATCATATACTCATAAAGGTCAAGGATGTTTTCAGATTCATTTTTTAAGGATCTGCCCAGAAGTTCCATTGCAAAAAGTTGGTATTCACGTTGCGGAGCTTGCCAGCACCATTGTACAATTTCTTTCTTATTTGCTTTCGGAATAAGTCCATTTTTCCTAATAAAGACTTTGTAAATTTCGCGCCGTTCAGGTGATTTAATGCCAAAAAAAGGGAATAGGTTTCGCATGTACTTTTCCATTTGAGGCGCAATTTCAGGATTTGCACTACTTTCAAATGCAGTAATCAGTGGGGATAAGTATTCCAGGGATCTCATAACAACAGCTGGTAATAAAATGCATTTTATTGAATCAGTACTATTTTCTGGGTTGTCAATACTTTCCCTTTTTCGCTCACGTACACAATAATTACACCTGAACTCAGGTTATTATTCTTCCAATTCCATGAGCCTTTTTTTGAATTTATTTGAACACTATCTATTTGTTTTCCTTTCTCATCAAAAAGTAATACAGTGTATTTTCCTTTATGTGGAAATTTAAAATTTAGTTCACCTTCTGTTGGATTTGGATAAATTTTAATATTACTCTTATTAATTTGATTTTCATTCTCCCCAACTATTGTTTTATCCCAAACTGCCAGAGTGTACTCTCCAGGTTGCAGATCATCCACTATGATATTTCCAACCGACCATGGACCAATGCGTGTTTGGGATACTTCATGCCAATTAGAAGAAGTGTTTTCTCGATACAGAATCACTACCGAGTCGTTATCTGACAAGATTAAACCATCATCAAGATTACTTGAGATACTGTAAAAGAATTTACCATTAGCCTGATAACTTTCATGGAAAACTCCATCTACTTTCCAGTAACGGTAAGGTGATAAACGTAATCCATCCACAGGCACTTTTAAACTATCCGGGGCGACCCAATTATGCGTAACTCTTACCAAAGTTGAATCTGATAATTCATCAATGTCGAGTGTAAAATATGTTGTCGGAAAAGCGTAATTGGTAGGCTGTGTAAAATATTTATAATTATCAGTGGTAGCATCATTAACCTTTTCAAACAAATCGATAAAAGCTGCTACTGGTTCTGTTGGCATGGTTTCTAGGTCATAATATTTTACAGAATGACCTGTCTTACCAGAGAAATGTATTGTATCAGTATAGTAGTTAAAGTTCTCATCAACTAAAGTTACCTCAACTATATTATCATCAGCTAAGAAATCAAACCCTTTACGTTTTTGCTTTAGCCAGATATCAATCATAAAAATTGCACCTCCTTCGGTAACTTGTATTGAATCTATTGAGAAATGCGGTGTTCCGGGAGTCATTACCCAAGCATCAAAAAATGGTATCATATTAATGCCAGTATAATCGGTTAAAAAATCACGTAACGTGTAAGAAGAAACCGAATGATACGCAATACTATCGGTGTTGAGGAAAGCAGTAATCGCATCAGAGAAAATTGAATCACCTAAATAATTGCGTAATACGTTGACCACCGTACCACCTTTATCATAAGCTGTTTTGCCATATGTATATTGTTGAGGGATATCATTTAAAGGCCAGTATCCGCCATCAACAATATGTGCATTTTGTAGTACATCTTTATGATTATTACGCATTTCTGTGATAAATTCATCATAACTATATAGCTCCTCTAAATAATAAATAGCACAAAATGTAGCCCAGCCTTCATTAAGCCACATATCTTCAGCAGTAGAACAGGTTACCTTATCACCAAACCACATATGTGAAAGTTCATGAGTGAGAAGCGATTCGTACGATGTTCCTCCATTTATAGCAAAATGAGGATATGCTATGTTGGATGCATGTTCCATAGCTCCGATAGCTGTTCCGGTATAACCAATCTTCTCAAAAGGATATGCTCCAAAATGAGTCTCAAACCAGTCCATTATTTCATGCAGATTAACAAAAGAACCGGCCACTTTACCTGCTTCAGATGGTCTGGTAAATATGCTAATTGGTATTGTGTCTTCTATACCAATATACACGTCCTGATATTCAATATAGTTGCCTATTGCCACCGAAGCCAGATACGTTGGTATAGGGTGAGGAAGACTCCAATGCCAAGTAGTTGTATTGCCATTGTTAACAGTATCTACCAGAAATCCACCAGCAGTTACAGTGATGCCGGTATTAGCAGTAACAAACAAATCGTAATCAGCTCGATCAGTAAAATTGTCAATGCAAGGGAACCATGCTTTTCCAAGATTATGTGGAATAGACACAAAACCAACGCCTAGATTAAAAGCATAATTGCCGGAAAAATGGAAGCCACCCCAAGCTTCATGAAAAGGTTGACCATGATAGTAAATCCGTACTACTACAGTATCGTTTGGAGTTATTGGGGTATCTAAAAAAATTGTAAGTCTATCATTAATATGATTAAAAGTAGCAGCACCTTGATTAACAAATACAGAATCGGTTGTCAAGTCAAGTAGTTCCAATGGAATATAATTCAGGTTGGAAACCAATGGCGTGATCTCGATTTCGGTATAGCCAGATATTGTCTGGTCAGAGGTGTTAATCTCATCAAGATAAATGCTGTAATGTATTGCGTGTATCGTATCTCCTATTCCCTGATTTGGAAATTGTGCCACTCCAAATTGGTATATCAGAAATAAAATTAGAAATAATGTTAGTTTTTTCATATTCCATTTTTTAATCGTTTGTAAAATTAGTGCTTTTTTCATTTGTATTCCACTTGCTATTATCAAGAGCTATACATAACAATATGATTGAAATTGCTTTAGTTTTTCATTAAGGCAAGTATAGAATCTCGTTCCTTTACATTAGATGTCCGATTTCGTACAAATACGTGTTAATAACTGGACACTTTACTTGCTAATAATTTAATATTTAATAATCACCTTGTTGTGTTTCAATTGATTAACTTTGTGGCACATTTTTAGATAATATATGTGGAATCAAAAAAACAGAAGAGATGAAAATTAGGCCGGCTTTGCTAATGATAGCTATTACGTTAGTTGCTTTTGGAATAAATGTAACTGCTCAAAAATTATGGACATTAGAGGAATGTATCAATTATGCATTTGAAAATAATATTGACATTAAACAGAGTGTATTGTCTGTTGACGCTGCAGATAAAGATGTTCTACAAAGTAAGTATAATCTTGCACCCTCAGTAAATGCAAGTACATCACATACATTCGGATGGGGACGTTCATTTGATGAATCAGCGAACAGATATGCATCTAATAATACACAGTCAAGTTATTTTAGCCTAAATTCACAGGTAACTTTGTTTAATGGGCTACAGTTGATAAACAATGTTCGTCAAAAACAGTTCGACTATCTTGCAGAAAAATATGCTTCTGATAAAATACGCAATGACATGTCGTTAAACGTTGCCGCTGCTTATCTTCAAATTCTGTTTACTATAGAACTTGCAAACAATGCACAACGCCAGGTAGATATTTCAAAAGAGCAAATTGAACGTACCAAAAAGCAAGTTGATGCAGGGGCAGTAGCTAGGGGAAGTTTATATGATATAGAAGCTCAGGGTGCTGTGGATGATGCCAACCTTGTTAGTGCAAGCAATAATGTTATGATAGCTTATCTTGACCTAAAGCAATTATTAGATATGGAATCTAACACTGAATTCGATATTGACAAGCCTGTTCTGGAAATAATGGGTAACCCTACATTACTTCCTGCTGGTATGATTTATAATAAATCCGTTACAATTATGCCTGAAATAAAAAGTGCCGAATACAGGGTTGAAAGTGCACAAAAAGGCCTGTCATTAGTCAAAGGACAACGGAGCCCCAGGTTATATGCATCAGGTTCATACGGTACAAATTTTTCAGATCAACTTATGAAAAGCTATATTCCAGGTCAACCCGGATACAACGATATGATACCTTTTGGTGATCAATTTAAGGAAAACAGAAACGGAGTATTAAGCTTAGGCTTATCAATTCCTATTTTCAATGGTTATCAAGTTTCAACAAATATTAAGAAGTCTAAAATATACTATGAATCAGTTAACCTAAGTCTTGCGTCGGAGAAATTACGATTAAGGAAAAATATTGAAGAGGCTTACGCTGATGCCATCGCAGCCTATCAAACTTTCATATCACGTCAAAAAAGTGTAGAAGCGTTTACCGAAGCTTTTAAATATACCGAAGAAAAGTTTAATGTAGGAATGGTAAACTCAACCGATTATAATGTAGTCAAAATTCAGCTTGCCAACGCCGAATCAAATTTAGCCTCATCAAAATTCGATTATATTTTCAAAACCAAGATACTCGACTTTTACCTCGGGAGAAGTTTATCGTTGAGTGATATTGCGAATGTTAAAGTAAATTAGTTTGTTATTTGAAAGGAATAATCACTAATTTTATACAATATTTTACTCATCGTAAAACAAATTTTAATGGCATATAAAAGCAGTAAAAAAAAGCTCTGGATTGGAATTTCTATTATAGTACTACTTGCAATTATTATTGTACTAGCAATTAATAAGAGCAAAAACTCGAGTAGTACAAAAGTGGCTACGGAGTTGGTTGAATTCAGGAAGATTGTTGAAACTGTTTCTGCAAATGGTAAAATTCAACCAGCAAAAGATATTAAGATAAGTCCATACATTTCAGGCGAAGTTGTTGAACTTTTTGTGAAAGAGGGGGATTTTGTTGTAAAAGGTGAAAAGTTGGCAAAAATAGATCCTGAGATTTATATGCGAGCATACGAGAAAACCGACGCTTCATTAAAAACAACACAGGCTAACGAGGCTAATTCAAAAGCCAGATTGGCACAAAGCAAGGCCCAGTTTTCTAAATCAAATCTTGATTATAATCGAAGTAAGACTCTTTGGGATAAAAAAGTTATTTCAGATGCTGATTTTGAGGCTGCAAAATCAAATAATGATGTTGCTAGTGCAGAAGTTGAAGCTGCGAAGGAAAGTTATAAATCAAGTCAGTTTCAGGTTAGCAGTGCGCGCGCTTCGTTAAAGGAAGCTAAAGAAAACTTAAACCGAACAACAATTTATGCTCCAAACGATGGTACTGTTTCTAAGTTGAGTGTTGAGGTTGGTGAAAGAGTTACTGGTGCTTCACAGTTTTCTTCTGGCACAGAGATTATGCGTATTGCAAATTTGGATGTATTGGAGGTAAATGTTGAAGTTAATGAAAACGACATTGTACGGGTAACTTTATTAGATACAGCAATCATTGAAGTTGATGCATATCTTAATAGAGATTTTAAAGGTATTGTAACCGAAATTGCAACATCAGCAAATACAGTTGGGGTTAGTTCTGATCAAGTAACAAATTTTGATGTTAAGATAAAGATGTTAAAGGAATCTTATAATGATTTAATAAAACAGAATGCTGCAATAACTTCACCCTTCAGACCAGGCATGTCAGCCACTGTTGAAATTGAGACGGAAACCACTAACAATATTCTTACAGTGGCCATTCAGGCTGTTACAACAAGAGCGGATACTTCAGGTAGAATTAAATCTGACCGTGAAAAGCGTGAAGAAGAACGGCTAGAGAAAGATAAAGGTATATCAGATGATCAAATAGTCGTTGAATACGTTTTCTTGTTTAAAGATGATGAAGCTATACTTACCCCGGTTCATACCGGAATTCAGAACAATACTTTTATTCAAATTACTGATGGCTTATCCGAAGGTGATGAAGTAATTGTTGGGCCTTACAGGGCTGTTTCAAAAACTTTAAAAAATAATGCTAAAGTTGAAAAAGTTGATAAAAAAGACCTTTTCAAATCGGATGAAGATTAGAATAGTACTGTTGTATAACATTAATTTAAGCCACGTTACAAATGTACGTTTATGTACTTTGTTTTAAATGTTAAGTAGTAGGTTTGGCAAAGATTCTAAATATTGAATCATCAACAAGTGTTTGTTCGGTCGCCCTCTCAATTGATGGTGAGGTTGCTTCCATTCAGGAATCATACTCAAAAAATTCTCACTCTGAACTTATTACTCTCTTTTGCAAAAAAGTAGTTGCTGAGGCGGGATTTAATTTTTCTGACCTTGATGCAGTATCTATTAGTAAAGGCCCGGGATCTTATACAGGCCTTCGTATAGGCGTGTCGACTGCAAAAGGATTTTGTTACGGACTTGAAATACCTTTAGTTTCAATAGAAACATTAACAGCAATGGCACATGGCATGAAAAACACACTGGATTATAATAATAGTTCAGATTCAATACTTTTCTGTCCGATGATAGATGCTAGACGAATGGAAGTCTACACAGCTTTGTTTTCGGACACACTTATACAGGTTGAAAAAACATCAGCAAAAATCATTGATAAAGATTCGTTTACCAATTATTTATCTGCATATAAAATAATTTTTGCTGGTGATGGTGCAGAAAAATGTAAAGACGTATTGGATTATCATCCAAATGCTATTTTTATAAATGACTTCTTCCCTTCTGCCAATTATTTATGTAAGATTGCAGAACAAAAGTATTTGGCAAAGGATTTTGAAAATACTGCATATTTTGAACCATATTACCTAAAAGACTTCGTTGCAGGTAAACCAAAGGTAAAAGGACTTAGATAGTTATTTTCACAATAGAATATTCAAGTAAACACAAAGAGTATTACAACATAGTCTATTTTATCCTCGACAAGTCATTTTCCAATTGTTTGTGTAGCTCAGGTAGATTCCCATTATTTTGAAGCACAATGTCAGCCATTTCAATGCATCTGCTCAGGTTTTGTTTGTTTGGGTCCGATGTGGTAAATTCTCTTCTTTCGTTTGCCAGAAATGTTTTGAAACTAATGTTGTCAGTTTCAGTAGCACGCAAGGTAATTCGGTTGTATCTGATTTTAGGGTCAGCATCAACAGCAATTAAATAAAATTTGCCTTGTTTTTTAAGGAAATCTACTTCCCCAGGAGTTCGTATACTTTCGATTATGGCATTACTACCATCTTGCTTTGCTTTTTTATACAGTTGTTCAATAATGTATGCAGGTGAATGATTGGCTCTTAGTTTATTAGCCATTTCAGTCATTGTATCACGATTAACCGGAAGTCCTGATTTATTAATCTCTTCAATTAAAAAATCTCTAACAGAGTAATGCTTAAATCCCATATTATTTACAAGGTAATCTACTATAGTGCCTTTGCCGGCTCCCAAAGTTCCTGTTATTCCAATAATTTTCATTTCGAATGGTTAGTTACTGGGATATTATGCATGGAAACAGTTTTAGTTTTCTTGCTTTCTACCTCCAATTCAATCCTCAATACTTTCTACTTTAATATCTTCAATCCATTTCTTAATAACGACAGGTTTAAATGCATTCATTGCTTCAACCAAATCTTCGATATTGGAAGCAACGATTATATTATCTCGATGTTCTTTCCTAACAAAGCCAGAATCGGTAGCATCATCAAAAAATTTCAACAGGTTATCATAATGACCTACTACATTTAACAAGCCAATGGGCTTATCAGATATCCTCAACTGATTGTGTGTAAGTATTTCTATTAACTCGTCAAGAGTTCCAAATCCACCTGGCATAGCAATAAAACCATCGGATACCTCCATCATCTTTTCTTTGCGCTCTGCCATAGTTTCTACGGTGATCATCTGACTTATACCCTTATGTTCTACTTCTTTTTCAATAAGCATATGTGGCATAATACCAATTACTTTTAAGCCGCCGGCTAGCACAACATCTGCAATAATTTTCATTAACCCAACATTAGCACCACCGTATACAAGTTCGATATTATTATCAATAAAATATTCACCAACTAGTTTTGCGGCCCTACGATATTCTTCCCTATTACCCATACTTGAGCCACAAAAAACACAAATTCTTGTCATAGTGCTTTATTTTAAGAGAGACAAATTTAGGTTAATTTTGCTAAATGAAATTAATTGATACGCATGCTCATTTATATCTAGATAATTTTAATACAGATCGCAATGAAGTGATTCAAGGTGCAGTTAATCAGGGCGTTAATACAATGCTGTTACCAGCTATTGATAGGTCAACTTTCGACGCGATGATGGATTTGGTAAAAAAATTTCCAGATAACTGTTTACCTATGATTGGATTGCACCCAACATCTGTTAATAGAAATTATGAAGCAGAAATAAGTTTTGTTGAACGCAAGTTAACAGAAGGTGATTATGTAGCTGTTGGTGAAATTGGCATTGACTTATATTGGGATAGTACTTACGTTGATCAACAAAAAGATGCTTTTAGAACGCTACTTAAAATGGCAAAAGAACACAATCTTCCGGCTGTTATACATACTCGTGATTCGTTTGATGAAATTTACGCGATTACCAATGAGGAGTCAACCGAAAACTTAAAAGGTGTATTTCATTGTTT
This sequence comes from Bacteroidota bacterium, assembly GCA_002686705.1. Next base: position 4,759 of record NYYH01000100.1, on the reverse strand, counting down.
TACTGGCACCCAAGATGAAGCCAGGAAGATTATTGATTTAGGTTTTTTGATAGGGATAGGAGGAATAATCACTTTTAAAAACGGTGGACTAGCCAAAACAGTTCAAGATTTACCTATTGAATCTCTGGTATTAGAGACCGATGCCCCTTTTTTAACACCTACGCCATATCGCGGTAAGCGTAATCAAAGTGCATATCTTACGTTTATTGCTAAAAGATTAGCCGAGGTTAAGAATACGAGTGTCGAGCAAATAGCAGAAATTACCACTAAAAATTCAGTTGAATTATTTAATTTATGAATATGATTGAAGAAACTTCGATTCTAATAATTTATACAGGGGGTACGATAGGCATGATCGCTGATAAGAGCACAAATGTCCTTATACCTTTTGATTTTGACAACATTAATGAACAGATTCCAGAACTTAAAAAGTTTAATTATAATCTGGGTTTTCATAGTTTTGATCCAAGCCTTGATTCATCTAACATGAATCCAGAAGTTTGGATTGAGCTGGCTCAAATCATAAATAAAAATTACGAAGACTATGATGGATTTGTAGTACTACATGGCTCAGATACAATGGCGTATACTGCTTCTGCCTTAAGTTTTCTGTTGGAAAATCTGAACAAACCTGTAATTTTCACAGGGTCACAACTACCTCTCGGAGTATTGCGTACAGATGGTCGTGAAAACCTGATAACTGCTATTGAAATTGCTGCTGACAAAAAAGATGATACTCCGATTGTTCCTGAAGTATGCATTTATTTTGAAAATCGCCTTATGCGTGCTAACAGAACAACAAAATATAATGCTGAAAATTTTGATGCTTTTGTATCTGGCAATTTACCATTACTTGCGGAGGTTGGGATTTATATTAAGTATAACAAGAACATAATACTTAAGCCAAACTTTAAAAAGCTTAAAGTGCACAAACATATGGGAACTGGAGTTGCTGTATTAAAACTATTCCCAGGTATAAGTGCTGATTTTGTACATTCATTTCTCAGTATACCCAATCTAAAAGCTATTGTGCTTGAGAGTTTCGGATCCGGAAATGCACCTTCGGAATCCTGGTTTTTAAATCCTTTGTATGATTCAATAAGGAACGGGATTATTGTTCTAAATGTAACCCAATGCATGACTGGTGCTGTTAAACATGGCAAATATGAAACAAGCGTGAAACTTAATGACATAGGGGTTATAAGTGGAAGAGACATAACAACCGAGGCAGCACTCACAAAGCTAATGTATCTAATTGGTGAAGAGCATGACAGAAATGACATTGTAAGACTATTACAGCTGTCATTACGTGGCGAGGTAACAATCAGGTAGATATTTTAATTAAATTAACTATCTGAACACACTTTTATATACTATCATAAAATTTACCAACTTTGCACTAACTTTTAATCTTGATGTTCTAGTATTATTATGAAGCGACAGGTAACTATAAAGGATATAGCTGAAAAGCTAGGCGTATCTCCGTCAACTGTTTCTCGCTCATTGAAGGATCATCCTGACATAAGCATAAAAACGAGAAATGCGGTTAAAGAATTGGCTAATTTATTGGGTTATAAACCTAACTTAATTGCTCTACACCTTAAAAACAGCCGCACAAACACAATTGGATTACTAGTACCTGAGATCGAGCATCACTTTTTTTCCAGCATTATAAATGGCATTGAAGAGGTTGCCTACCAAAACAATTACAATGTGCTTATTGTTCAATCAAACGAATCATATCTTCGTGAAGTGTTGAATACTCAAACACTATTAGGAAACAGAGTTGATGGTATGCTTGTATCTTTCTCCAAGGAAACTAAAGATTTTTCACATTTCCAACAATTAATTGATAATGAGATACCTTTGGTTTTTTACGATCGTGCTGTTGATGAACTTCAAGCCGATATTGTTGTTGTAGATGATTATTCCGGAGCTTATGACGCAGTAACTCATTTATTAAACAGAGGCTGTCGCAGAGTAGCGTTTTATTCTGCACCACAACATTTATTATTAGGTAAAGACAGGTTGCAAGGATATATTGATGCAATTAAACATCATAACATGGAATTTAATAAAGACCTGGTGTATTCTTGTGACACTTTTGATTCAGCGGTGAAAATATCACAAAGTATCCTTAAAAAAGTTGATAGACCTGACGGGGTATTTGCAGTAAATGACTTAACGGCTGTTGGTGTAATGAAAGCAGCAAAAAGATTAGGCATAAAAATACCAGAAGAATTAAAGATTGTTGGATTCGAAAATAGTAATAAAGCTTCTATTTGTGAACCCGAACTTACATCTGTAGTTCAGTTTGGTTATCACCTTGGTAAAAAAGCTATGAATATTCTCTTGGATAGAATTAAGAGTAATATTTCAAAGTATGAACCGGTTAGACATGTAATTAAAACTAAACTAATAATACGTGGATCGAGTTAGTTTACCCGTTGTATCATACGCAAACGTTTGTTATAGTTAATACTTACTCCTAGTCAAAATGCCTGTGTTACATAAAAATTAAAAATCTTTGTTAATACTTGATATTTGTATAATTATAGCTTAGTTTTGTAGTGTTGAACCAAATTTATATAGAAAGAAACTAATTATTATTCACTAAACAATAAGTATTATGAAAAAAACTACTCTTAAATTTTTAGCTATAGCGATGTTCTTTTTAATGGGAACTTTTGTTATGGCGCAAACACAGTACAGCATAACCTTTCAGGTTGACATGACTGATGCTGACCCTTTTGACCCTGCAACTGACGAAATATTTATGTCAAGTAGCTTTGCTGGATGGCCACAACCAGGTACATGTGCTGGTTGTGTAATGGAACCAACAGGGGTTGGCTCAATGATCTATACAAATTCAGCTACAATTGACTCAGGTGAAGTTCAATACAAATACTTCAGGGTTATTAACGGTGAAGCAAGCTGGGATCATGGTGAATGGACTGGTGATCCAAACCGTAAAGTTCACCTTGCTGGTGATGGCACTTTTGAAAACGTCTGGGCTAATAAACCATATGACATTACGTTTAATGTTGATATGACAACAGCTGATCCTTTCGATCCAGCATTAGAGCAAGTATTTATTGCTGGTAGTTTAGCAAACGGATGGGCTGAACCTGGAACATTAAGTCCCTACATGATGACCAGTGAAGATGATATAACTTTTACTGTTACACTGTTGCTTTATCCTGGTGATTATATGTTTAAGTACTTCATTGTACCTAACGGAGGTCATAGCTGGGATGGTGGCGAATGGGCCGGTGATCCAAACCGTGAAGTAACAGTTGACACAATGGCTGCCGTTATAGATGATGTTTGGGGAGATATTAGTGCTGGTATCTTTACAGAAAAAAATCCATTCACATATAACTTATATCCTAACCCGGTAACTACTTCACTCAATTTATATAACATTTCAGATGTAACTAAAATTGAAGTGTATGATATTACTGGCAAACTAGTTAGAACTGTTCAGTTAGATTCAGCTCAAGAAGTATCAATTGATGTAGCTGATCTTAATGTTGGTGTTTACATTGTAAATGTATACAATGATAGTGGCGTTCAAACAGCTAAGTTCGTTAAGGAATAATTTTAAAATTTCCATTATAGAAAGCCGGTGGAACTATCCATCGGCTTTTTTTTTGGCTAATTATGTAACTAATCAAATTGTAACTATGGTAAAAAATAGCGTATTATTACTTATCTTGTTATTTCAAATAAACTTAATCAAAGCTCAACAAGATAGCAACTTTTACCAACCTCCTCCTTGGGCAAAGAAGCAAATTTGGTATCAGATATTTGTAGAACGTTTTAACAATGGAGATCCCACCAATGATCCATTACCTCATAATATCAGTTCCTCAACCGACTTCCGGCCTGTTCCCGGCAACTGGGAAGTTACCCCATGGACAAACAACTGGTACGAAACTGACAAGTGGGCAAAAAATATAGATGGTGACTTCCACTCAAAACTTCAACATCGTAGATATGGTGGTGATTTACAGGGAGTTATTAACAAGTTAGACTATCTTGAAGACCTGGGTATAACCGCAATATATTTTAATCCTGTTAATGATGCACCATCCTTACACAAATTTGATGCACGAAACTGGAGACATATTGATGTCAACTTTGGTCCTGATCCTGAAGGCGACATCAAAATAATTGAATCAGAAAATCCCGGTGATCCCACAACATGGAAATGGACTGCAGCTGATAAACTTTTTCTTAATCTGGTTGATAGTTTACATCAAAGAGGTATACGTGTTATTGTAGATTACTCTTGGAATCATACTGGTATGGAGTTTTGGGCAATGAAAGACATTATTGAGAATCAGGAAAATTCATCTTACAAAGATTGGTATGACATTACCTCATTTGATGATCCCACCACTCCTGAAAACGAGTTTAAATATCACGCCTGGTTCAATATAAAAAGCCTTCCGGAAATAAAAAAAGTAAATGTCACAACTAAAAGAACTCCCGGACATCCGTATGAAGGGGACATAAACCCAGGAGCAAAAAAACACATTTATGAAGTTACCAAGCGGTGGCTTTCACCAAATGGAGATATCTCAAAAGGGATTGATGGATACCGACTTGATGTGGCTGACCATATTGGATTGGAGTTTTGGCGCGAATACAGAAAATTTGTTAAATCAGTAAATCCTGATGCGTATATAATTGGAGAAATATGGTGGGAAGCATGGCCAGATAGATTAATGGATCCAACACCGTATATGCAAGG
>NYYH01000072.1 GCA_002686705.1 Bacteroidota bacterium | reverse complement strand
TCAAGAGATTTTGTAAGAGAGCTTAGCCTAGCAGGCGATGTATCAGTAAAAACACCTGAGGTAGTTACATCTTCAGCTAATGTGGATGTAACTACAATTACAACGGAATTAGTTGAGGTATCTGCAGAAACCACCGTAACTGCAGTTGCTGAACAGTGCTGTTGTTAGGTAAAAAATAATTACCAGTTAATTAGGAGCCTTTTACTCAAAATATCTTAGGTTAAAATCTAAGACAGATAAAAGTACATTTTTTTGCTATCATTCCAAAGTTATAATAAATTTATTGAGAAAACCAAGGATTATTTAAAAAAATAATTAAATTTGTATGCATTAATTTTCATAAAAAAATTAAATCATGAAAAAAGAAATTTCAAGAGATTTTGTAAGAGAGCTTAGCCTAGCAGGCGATGTATCAGTAAAAACAGTTGAAGTTGAGGCAACAGCCACCACAACAACGGAAGTAGCTGAAGCCGAAACTACAGAAGCTGCTGCTGCAGAAACCACCGTAGCTGCAGTTGCTGAAGCTGTTATTAGATAAAAAATAATTACCAGTTAATTAGGAGCCTTTTACTCAAAATATCTTAGGTTAAAATCTAAGACAGATAAAAGTTACTATCCTAGCTTTTTTGCATTCTTTTGTTCAAAGAAGTGAGAATGTGTACCGAATATTGCTAATTATTAGCTTTAACAATAATATAGTTATGCTAATTTTATAGTAGCATTAGTTAGTAGAGTTAGTGACAAATTAATTATTTCGAGGAATTTGATTTATTAATTTAACCGAATAATTCTCGCAACTATTCTGTACGTTGTTATATACGAAACTCTAAAATACCTTATGCTGTGTGGCGCAAAAGCACAAAAACTTTTAAGCCAAACTTACGAAGTATTGCACTTCTGATGTAGCACCCATTATTAGCTATGCCTGATTTTGAAAATCATTACAAAACACATGCAGATGTTGTACTGCTAGCAATGCCAGGAACCCCAATTGCAAAACCATCACTGGGGATTAGTTTATTGAAAGCATCATTAGCTAAATCACCATATTCTATTGATGTTTTATATGCAAATTTATTTTTTCAGAAAGGAATAGGCGATCTTTGCTTATTATTTGACAACTCCCCATCTTATACACAAATATGGGAATGGGTTTTTTCTAAGCTACTATTTCCAAATTTTGAAGTTGATGATATTGATTACCTGAGGGAAGTTGCAGGTTATTATTTAAAGAAGGTAAAAATCGATGTGAATGACGAAAATATAATTAGTTGTGTTAATAATTATAAGGAAATACGTAACAAAACTGGTAGTTTTATTGATTCGCTTGCCAAACTAATTGTAAAAAAAGAGCCACGCATTGTAGGGTGTTCATCCATCTTTTTTCAACATGTGTCTTCGTTGGTAATATTAAAAAGGGTAAAAGAAATATCTCCTGAAATTATTACAATAATGGGAGGACCAAACTGTGCAGGTGAAATGGGAATTGCAACTGTTTCCGAGTTTCCTTTTGTTGATTTTGTATTTTCGGGTGAAGCCGACCATACTTTTCCAAAGTTTGTAAATGAAGTATTTACTAAAACGAAAAAGAGTGATTGGGATTTGCACCCAAGCATTATTGACCGAAAAAGAGCAAAAAAAATAACAGCCTCTAAAAATGGTGTTCCTTACACGCAAGTAGTTGATTTAAATAGTCTTCCCACTCCTGATTTTAGCGATTATTATACCACCTATTCTGAGTACAAAGAAATTCCTGTATTTAAGAAGAAACGTAACAGAGTTATTCAAATAGAAGCATCAAGAGGGTGTTGGTGGTTTGAAAAAGTTGGATGTACTTTCTGCGGTTTAAATCCCGGTGACAAAAATTACCGAACGAAATCCGCTAATAAAGTTGTTAAGGAAATGGACACAATTTCCGATTTATTCAAACCAAATATTTTTATGTTTACTGACAATGTACTTAATATTAATAGCTTTAATGAATTTGTTAATCATATAAAAACTAATCAACCAAATTATAAATTGTTTTTTGAAGTTAAATCGGATTTAAAGAAAGATACAATTAAGAAACTTTCAGAAGCAAAAATAATGTATGTGCAAGCAGGTATTGAGAGCTTACATGATGACATATTAAAGATTATAAGGAAAGGCACAACCGCCATTGGAAACATTGAGTTTTTAAAAAATACCAAACAATTTGGAATAGATGTTATTTGGAATTACATTTGGAACTTCCCGTGTGAAAAACAACAATCGTACGATGAAATGTGTACATACATACCATTAATTTCACACCTAAAGCCTCCAAGCACTTTGATTGAGGTTGGTTATCAGCGCTTTAGTGAGTACTTTAGTAATTATAGAAAATACAATCTAAACCTTAAGCCTATTAAATACTATAATTATGTATATCCTTTTGGTGAAGAAAGGCTAAGTAAACTTGCATATTTTTTTAGTAATGTAAATAATTTAGGCAAAGAAGAAAGTATTAATAATGACAAACTAAGAAATTGTTTAAAAGTATGGAGAAATAATTATAATGGCAAAAATTCGCACCCTGTTTTAGAAATGATAGTAGAAAACAAAGAAATACTAATTACCGACACCAGAGATTGTGCTACAAATAAAAACCATATGTTGAAGAGCAAAGAGGCAATTATTTTTAAATACTGCGATTCTGTGACTTTAGAAAAACAAATTTATAATAAATTTGAACAAGAAATGACGGTAGAGGATATGGATTCAATTTTGAAAAACCTGGTGTTAAAAAAACTATTACTTAAAATTAACAATAAATACTTAAGCCTTGCTATTCCTAAGCTAAATAATAAATAGTTATATTATTAAGTATATGTGCACAATAATTACAAAGTTATGGCTAAATTTAAAAGTACATATTATAAAAAATCAGATATAGTTCTTTTGGCCATGCCAGGTACTTTGATTTTTAGGCCATCATTAGGACTTAGCCTCTTAAAAGCATCATTGTTGAACACTCCATATAAAATAGATATACTATATGCTAATATATTTTTTCAGAAAGAAATAAATGAACATAGCAAATTATGGAATATTTCTCAGCAAAGAAGACTAATCCAAGAATGGGTATTTTCAAAAATATTATTCCCTAATCATGTAATTAATGATAATGACTACCTAAATGAACATGCTGTCGACTTTTTAATTGAAGTAAAAAAATCGATAACTGATGAAAATGTTAAAAAATGTGTTAACGATTTCAAAGAAATACGAAACAAAGCAGATACATTTTTGGATTCACTTTGTGATGTTATAATACAAAAGAATCCTCGTATTGTTGGTTGTTCATCAAACTTTATTCAACATATATCTTCGTTAGCTATCCTTAAAAGAATAAAGGAAATAAACCCAGAAATAATCACAATAATGGGGGGTGCAAATTGTGTAGGTGAAATGGGGGTCACAACGGTATTAGAATTTCCATTTATTGATTATATCTTCTCAGGTGAGGCAGATGAAACTTTCCCAATATTTGTTTCCAAAGTGCTTTCAAAACCTAAAAAACAAAACTTGGATTTGCTGCCACCAAGTATAATAAATTGTAAAAGAGCGGCAATAATAAGTAATACAAATGGTGGATGCAACAATGTTCCTTTCGCACAAGTAAAAAACTTAAACATATTGCCCATCCCTGATTTTAGTGATTACTATAGTACATATTCTGATTATAAAGAGTTAACAATATTTAATGAATCAAATATTAAAGCAATACCATTTGAGGCATCAAGAGGATGTTGGTGGTTTGAAAAAGTTGGATGTACTTTTTGTGGGCTAAACCCTGGAGACAAGAAATACAGAAGCAAATCTCCTCAAAAGATAATCAAAGAGATGGATTATATCGCGAGTTTGTATAATACACCAATTTTCACATTTAGTGATAATATGTTGAATATGGAATCGTTTGATGAATTTATAAATCGTTTGAAAAGTGCTAGACCAATTTACAAACTTTCGTTTGGTATCGGATCGAACCTAACCAAGAAGCAGGTTAAAATGTTTTCAGAAGCAAAAATATTAGTTGTCCAACCTGGTATAGAAAGCCTACATGATGAGTTGCTAAAACTTATGAAGAAAGGTACTACAGGAATAAAAAATGTCCAACTTTTAAAATATGCAACTGAATTTGGTATTAGGGTGCTGTGGAGTATCATGTTTAACTTTCCAGGTGAAAATAAGCAATGGTACACCGAAATGTCTTCATGGTTACATCTGCTGACTCACCTGCAACCACCAAAAATGGTTAACAGCGTGGTATTTCAACGTTTTAGTGAGTATTATAACAACCAAACAAAGTACAATTTAACACTGATTCCTGCCAAAGATTACAAATTTGTATATCCATTTAATAAAAAAACCTTAAGCCAATTAGTATATAATTTTGAAGATATTAATCAAAAGGATTTTTCAAATAGTAGCTATTACGAAAATATAAATACAGCAGTTGAAAGTTGGAGAGATGAATATTTTAATAAAAATGCTAAGCCAATTTTACAAATGAGAAAAAATGGTGATGAAATATTGATTGAGGATACCAGAAAATGTGCTGTTAGCAACTACTTCGTTCTTAAGGGTAAAAAGGCCGTGATATATGATAACTGTGATCCAGCCATTTCCAAGAGGCAACTTTATCGTAAATTTGAGAGCAAAATAACAGTTAAAGAATTAGATAAAGTGATAAATGAGCTAGTTATAAAAAATCTGCTACTGAATATAAATAACAGATATTTAAGCCTTGCTATTCCTGCACAAACATAACAAGCTAACAAATATTATATAAGACATTTGGAGAAAATTGATAGTACATACAAGAAAGTGAATATATCACTCTTTGATATGCTAGAGAAAGCACTGTCAAAACCTTATTTAAGTCTTAGCCTCGTAAAAGTATCGATAATTAATACGCTATTTACTGTTGTAATTATCTATGTAAATAGATTATTTAAAAAACAAATACCGGATTTTAGTAATTATTTTAGCACTTATTAATAAATAATAAGGAAAATATGTTTAAAAGTAAACTGTATGAGAAATCAAAGAATGTATTGGACAAACTCTTATTTGAACAAGAGCAATTAAAGAGAGTCATTGGAGTTTTTCCAATAGATATGGATTATATTAAAGATATTGCACATATCAAAAGATTGTTAGAACGATATAATGCAGATCCAGAATTTAAAAAAGCTATTATTAATGGTGATTTCGATATTGTTAAAAAGTATAACATAGAAATAAACCCTGAAGAAGTAAGGTTTAAATGGGATAATGATTATGCTTTAAAGTGCATCAAAGACAATATCAAACAGCCGCTTTCAGTGCTAAAATATCAGACTTGGATACAAGAAAAAATTGTTCATCGCAATCAAATAAGGGAACATGGAGCAGTTCCTAAAAACAAAAAATTCAAAATTTGGAGAGAACGACAAAACAACCGTATCATTCATCTGTTTGGTGTTACAAAAGGTACAAGAATAGTTCATCCACCATTTGATATCGAACTAAGCAAAGGCTGTTCAGGTAGTTGTTGGTTTTGTGGTTTTGGTGCCATGGAGAAAGAGGGTGATTATCTTTATACTGAAGAAAACAAGAAAGAGTTCAGAGAAGTTCTTAAAATATTTGAAGAAATGCTTGGCAATGGAGCTTCAGCAGGTTTTTTATATTCTGCATCTGACCCGCTTGACAATAAAGATTATGATAAATTTATGATGGATTATGCTTATTTGCTGGGTGCGGCATCTCAAATAACAACAGCGCTATCAACTCGTGATATTGAAAGAACAAGAAAACTACTTTGGCTAAATCACAGGCTTGGTTCTGATATTGACAGATTTTCGGTTACCTCTATAGGTATGCTAAATAAATTACACAGTAACTTCACTCCTGAAGAGCTGCTGTTTATTGAACTAATACCCCAAAATATTGAATCACATTCAATGATGGCTAATGCCGGTAGAGCTGTTGAACACGAAAAACAAATGACAAAAAAAGCAAAGTCGAGCGGAAATGGAGCATACAAGCATGAAATTGAAGGAAATGGGGATACAATTGCCTGTATGAGCGGCTTTCAACTAAACATGTTTGACAGAACAGTTGAACTGATTACACCATCTGAATCAAATATAAGATGGCCCAATGGGTACTGGGTATTTAACCATACAAAGTTTAAAGATGCAAAAGAGCTTAGAGAAATAATGTATAACTGGATTGACAAATATATGCTAGAAGAACTTGTTAACGACAGCCCGATTGCTTTTTTAAAGGGTTATGATTTGGAGATATCTTCTGACAAAATTTCACTTACTGGCGTAAGATCAAAAATAGAAGTTGATTATGATGAAGTTCTTCCTGGTTTAAAAAAAATTGCTGGCATTATTGATAGTAACAACTTCACGGCAAAACAAATTGTTAATGTTATGAAAGAGAAACATGATCAAAAAAAATCTGATACATGGGATACTTTAAACCTTCTCTTTCAGGATGGTTTGCTTAACGAAGAACCAGATTTCTTTTTTAAGTAATGAATGGTCATTGATTTTAAATTTTATCAAAAATGTCAAGAAATACGGATCTTAAAAAATTAACAGAAGAATTTTCAACTTTTTTAAAAACCAATAAAAAATGCAAATCTATTTTCTGTAGTGATCAACTTGACGAAAATTATATTTCTCAAGTATCCAACACAAAAAGGTTTGTTGAAAGATTTGTTGCTGATGCAGAATTCAGGTATTTATTTGATATTAACCCGACTGAAACACTAAAAAAGTACAAACAAAAAATTACTGTTGTTGATGCTAAATATTTAAGTGATGAGGATTTTATTAAGAAGTGTAAAAAATCAGGAATAGAACCATCAGTGAGCGTTTTACGTTATAAAGCCTTTATACTTGAGGGACAAATTGAAAGAGCAAAAATGAGAGAAAAGGATCAGCCCTCAATTAACAGTTTTAAGATATGGCGAAAACGTCAAAGCAATCGCTGTTACATAGATATTAAACCGCAAACAGCCAAGGAAATTGTACACATTCCTTTTGGTATCGAATTAAGTGATGGCTGCTCTGTTGGGTGTTGGTTTTGTGGATTAACAGCTAAGCGTAAAACCAAAGACTTTTTATATTCAGATGAAAATAAAAAAACATGGAGAGATATCCTCTCGCATTTAGCGAAAATTGGTGGCACAGCTTGCAAAAACAGCTCTTTATATTGGGCTACCGATCCTTTTGACAATTCGGACTATGAAAAGTTTGCAGCAGATTTTAGAGATATTTTTGGGGCAATACCCAGATTAACCACAGCATTAGCTACAAAAGAAATTGAAAGAACAAGAAGAATTACCAAACAAGCTTTTGATAATAAAATAATTCATAGGTTTTCAATACTTTCATTATCCATGTTAAATACAATCCATGAAAATTTTACAGCGGAAGAACTACTTTTTGTATTTCTAATAACTCAAAATAATGAGTCTCAAACCATGGTAGGTAATATTGGTAAAGCATATGGAACAAAAAAAATCATAAAGAAAGCTGAACAACTTAAAAAAACAGATTTTAATGCTAAAAACCAAAACCATACCATAGCTTGTCTTACCGGTTTTTTGATAAATATGGTCAATAGTACTGTAAAACTTGTAACACCTTGTTTACCGAATAATAAAAATAAAGATGGATATTGGATTCTTAAGAGTAGTAAGTTTAAGTCTGTTAAACAATTTAAGCAAATAATAGATGAAATGGTTAACAACTATATGTTGGAATTTATTGAACCTCTTAAACCTGTGGCATTTAATCCACAAGTAGAATTTGAGCCTGGTGTTTCATCCTTTAAACTATTATCAAAAAATAAGATCTATAAAATTAACAGTAAAGTTTTTAATGCCACAACTATAGGCAATCACATAAATTCAAATACATATAATTTAAGCCAACTTGCAATACACTGTGAAGAGGAGCACAATATAAAACTCAAAGACTCAATCCCTTTTCTAAATTCATTGTTTCAAGATGGTTTTTTTAATGAAGAACCACATTTCTTCCATAAGAGTTAACTATTTATGGACTTAACTAAATACAATAAGAAAAGTATTACAAATGCATGGAGTAAAGTCTGTTTGATTGCTGATGGTATGGCTATTAATACTACAGTTTATGCTCTAAAAATAAGTGGTATATTGGATTTTATACACCAGGCTAAGGTTCCAGTTAAGGTTGATAATATGATTAACCTGTTTAACATTAAAAACAGAGGGTATTTTCATCTAACATTCCGGCTACTAGAAGATCAGGGAATTATTGAACGTTTCGGGGATATATATCATGGTCAAACAAAAGTTTTGTTTTCAGTCAATGGAAAAGAATGGTATCAACACCTAAATGATTATAACAAATTAGAGGGATATATAAAACTAACCACTTATTTATTAGGTTACACCCCCCCCAATAAATATGAAGTTACTAAACTTACAAAGTATCTTAATAATTATAACAATAAGTCAAAAATTGAACAAATCAACATAATCCATGTAACAAGCTCATTTATAGCAGTATTTTTAAAAAAACTTAAAACAAACGGTTTTTTTAATAACGCTCATGGAAAAGAATTTAAGTTTGAAATAAATCAGCTTAAAATATCAAATATAGATATTGCACAACTAGGTTTTAATTATATGATTGAGCTTGGGTGGATAATAAAAAAAAATGAAAATAATTTTATTCTTACAGAAGAAGGAGCAGCGTTACAAGTTCTTTTATCTCAGTTAGATTTTACAATATCTTATTTAACAACAGCATTTAATGTTCAAAAATTGTTATTTAACAAAATAACTAACAAAACAAGATTAGGTGATTTGGAAAGTCATATCGACAGATTGCTTGATGTAACTTTTAGCGGTGGTGTTTATCTGAAACATTGCCAAAAAACGACACATGAAATTATATTAATTATATTTAACAAACTACCGATTAATGAACAGCCACAATACATTACTGATACTGGCTCGGGCAATGGTGTAATGCTTATTGATATTTATAATTTTATTAAAGGTTCAACAATTCGTGGTATGAACCTAAAAGAATATCCACTTAAAATGATTGGCGTTGAATACACAAATGTTGCAAAAAAAACAACAGAGAAAAACCTTAAGAAAGCAAATGTTCCACATTTAACTATTTATGGAGATATTACTTTCCCTGATCAAATTATGCACGAATTAAATAAGCACGGCATAAAAAGTGATGAAATATTGCATGTGAGTAAATCTGTAATTCATAACCGAACTTATATCGAACCAGAAAGTAACTTGGACTACTATAGTTTGAAACCATCAGCAAATAATGTTTTTGTTGATAAAAGCGGCGAATTGATTGATGCCGGAAATATTGAGGTTAATTTAATAGAACATTTTAAACGATGGAGTAAGTGGACGCAAAAACATGGAATGTTAGTTATTGAGGCTCATTCAATAAATCCAAAAATTATTTCAAAAACACTTGGCAACAATGTTTTTACTGCATTTGATGCAGAACATGGGTATTCGAATCAATATTTAATTGAGCACGATGTTTATTTAAAAATGGCTGCTAACGCAGGTTACAACTCAAGCTACAACGGTGTAATAATTTCATATAAAAATGAGGTTGTACTTTCGATAAATTATTTTCAAAATTGCAGAAATTAGTTAGGATGATCGTAAAAAAGCAACTATATAAAACTCATAGCAATTTACTTCTCCAATCAGGTAAAACTCTTGAAAACATTGTGTTAGCTTACGAATACTATGGAGATTTAAATTCTGAGGCTTCAAATGCTATTCTTATATTCCATGCATTAACATCGAACAATCATATTGCTGGAAAATATGCTGAAGATGATAGCAAACCTGGATGGTGGGATGTTGCAGTTGGTCCTGGCAAGGCAATTGATACTAATTTATTCTTTGTTGTTTGTGTAAACGTAATTGGAGGTAGTAATGGAAGCACAGGACCTGCATCAATCAACTCCCAAACCAACAAGTCATATGCACTTGATTTCCCTATAGTTACTATTAGAGATATGGCAAGAGCAACTAAATTTGTAATAGACTATCTAAAGATTTATAAACTATATGCTGTAATTGGGGGTTGTTTTGGTGGATTTTTAGTTATGGAATGGCTAATTTCATTTCCAGAATTCACAAAAAAATCAATTATTATTGGCGCTACACCTAGTACAAATGCATACTCAATAGCACTTTGGGAAACATTAAGACAAGCAATTTATATTGATACAAATTTTAACAAAGGTCAGTATTACAATAGCAGTTACCCAAAAAAAGGAATGGGATTAGGCAGATTAGTTGGCGTTTTATTATGGATGAACAAATCTGTTTTTGATAAAAAATTTGGATTAGAACTAATTAACAACAACAAAAGTCCCGATTATACACTAGATTCTGAGTTCAAAGCCCAAAGATTTATGCAAGATATTATTGAAAATGCAAATATTGGCATCGACCCAAATTCATTAATTTATCTTACAAAAGCAACAGATTATTTTAATATTGAACGTGACTATGGATCGTTGACTAATGCTTTTAAAAAAGTAAAAACAGAAGCCCTTCTGGTAAGCTATGATAATGATTGGCGATATCCTGTGGAAGAAATGGAGAAGATTTCTAAAGCATTCTATAAATTAGGCATTCCTGTTAAATGTAGAAATTTACATACTTCATTCGGTCATGGTGCATTCATTTATGATTTCATGAATGGAACCAATAAGTTGATAAACGAATTCTTAAATACACAACAGTGAAACAAAAAGATAGTATTCAGTACAACATTAGTAAGGTACTTGATAAGCATGGCTTAAAAAATAAAACACAGGTTTGTTTGATACAAATGCCTTATTTCCCAATTGAATATACATCACTGGCTTTGGGTTTGCTTAAAGGCTCTCTCGACAACACCAATATTTCCTCAGATGTTATTTATGCAGCACCATTATTTGCTGAAATTATCGGATTCGACTTATATAATATGATTACAAAAGGTGATCGAGTTGATATGATTGGTGAATGGTCGTTTGTAAGCTCCGCATTTAATGATTTCAACCCTGATCATAGCAAATACATTCAACATTCTGCGGAGTTATTTTTTTACCTCTATAATCATGAAAAAAAGCAATATCCAAATGGGATACAAAATATTGTAGCTAAAATTAAGGAATTAAGGTTAGTAGCAAAATTGTTTGTTGATAATTTAGCTAAAGTAATTATTTCAAAACATCCAAAAATAGTTGGTTGCAGTTCTTCATTTGAACAGCATATTCCTTCTATTGCAATATTAAAACGTGTTAAGGAGCTTAACCCTGAAATTGTAACCATAATTGGAGGAGCAAATACTGAGGATATGTTGGGTGTTACAACTGTTTCTGAGTTTGATTGGATTGATATAGCATTTTCAGGTGAAGCTGATGAAGTGTTCCATGATTTGTGT
>NYYH01000071.1 GCA_002686705.1 Bacteroidota bacterium | reverse complement strand
GGTTGCAAATGACAAAAGGATAAGTTGTTGTAGAGATGTAAATGTGACTAACTACTTTATGTAACGATGGGTGGGGGCCTGTTGCCCTCCAGTGTAGGGTCACTAAAAAGGGTCCGGAATCTTTTGTATCTGGATTAGGGCTGCACCTTGATGCACTATCAGGATCCCTATGTTCTGATGGGTCAGTTTAGGTTGGATGGAAGATTGAGTCGGTTAGAGAGTTATCAAAATACTAACTCTTCACCTGGTCAAATTATAGGGGAGTTGGTAAGTGTTGATGGCGCAATTTTTTGACGTTAATAAAGGAATTTACCAGATTTATCACCATAAGGTAAAAATTCACCATTATTAACAAATTTTTGGTGATAATAATTCAATTTGCTAGTATCAACTTCAACTCCAAGACCAGGTTTATCGATTATTGTCCAAATCGGTTTTTTATTTATAGGTATAGATTCTGTTAAAATATCATCAGCCATATTTTGAGCCGTTTGCTGATGCCCTTCACATGCATTAGGTATGCTTAGCATTAAATGTTGTCCTATAGTAGCTGTCAATCCTAATTCTCCGTGTGTATGTTTACACATTAACCAACCATGATAATTGGATAAGTAAGCCAGATTCATAAATTTCCTTACACTACCTACATAATAGTGACTACAGCATAAATACTCACCACAACTGCTATGTATAATATCAATAAATTCGTTTTCTTTCCAAAGACCTTCATTAACGCATAATGAAGAAGTTATTGATGATTTTAACTCTTGCATTTGTGTTATGGGTTCAATTTGGACTGGGGCTTCAAAAAAATCAATTGAATAGTTTTCATGCCATTTATTGATAAGTTTTTTCGCTTGAGGAAGGTTCCAGGACATATTTGCATCAAGTCTAATTATTTTTTGTAGGCCCAACGGTCTTTCTTACTTCATTTATCATTTCTTCCTCGAGAACTTCATCTTTGCCGATTTTTAAATAAAAAACATCATAACCTTTATTAACCCCATCCTCGCACTGTTTGATAAGATCATTGATATTTGTCCAAGTTAGATAATAGAAATAACTAACCTCTTCTCTTAAACTTCCTCCTAACAATTGATATATTAGTTTATTAACTTGTTTCCCGTATATATCCCAAAGAGCCATATCTATACCACCATATGCAAGATTGACAGTAATAGGGGACCAGTGCCACAGGGCTGTTTCATAAATATTTTTTTCATGACGAAGATTTTGCCAGGGATCCTTATTAATTAACACTGGTTTCATTGCCTCCAACGACTCAAGAATTACCCTTGCACTTGCTGTTCTAGTCGCCTCTCCCCATCCAATTATTCCTTCATCCGTAGTTATTAATAATTATATCTGTTACACCGCTACGATAGACACGTGAACTTTTTTCTATAAGTTTATAAGGTACTGAAACAGGGTAAAAATCTATTTTATCAATTTTCATCTTCTTAATTCACTTAATTAATAATGAGTTTTTTGACCCTATGTTACTCTTTTACAGCTCCTTCGGTCAGACCCTTAACAATATAACGCTGAAATATTAAAACAAATGCCACCGGAAATATAATTGCCAGTACAGCTGATGCGGTTATCTTCCCATATTCAATTGAATACTTTGTGACAAATTGTGCCAATGCCAGTGGAACTGTATGAAACCTTGTAACATTTACTATTGCCATTGCACCCATGAACTCACCCATAGAAATAACAAAGCATATGACTCCTGAAGAAACCAATCCTGGCAAGGAAATAGGCACAATTATTCTCATTAATGCTCCAATTTTTGATGCTCCGTCTATGCGTGCAGAATCTTCAAGATCTTTAGGAATAGTCTTGTAGTAACTGTATAAAATCCAAGTTACTATTGGCAATAGCCAGGATGTCTGCATGACTACCAACCCTTGGAGGGTATTTGTGAGTCCAACTTGTTTAAAGATTAAATAGAAAGGAATAAGAAGGGCAACAGGTGGTAGCATCTCAGCGAAAATAAGCCCAAAAAACAATATATTGGATCCTTTGAATTTTAATCTAGCAAAAGCATAAGCTGCAAAATTCCCAAACAAGATACAGATAACTGTCACTGAAACTGCTACTATCAAGCTATTTTTAAGTGCTATGGCGATATTGACCTTTCCTGCACCAAGGATGTTAATATAATTATCAATAGTTATATTTTCAGGAATAAAATTTGGTGTCGGTGTATATAATTGATCCTTTGGTTGGATGCTTGTCAATACAATCCAGTAAAATGGAAACAAAAAGAATGCCATAGTTATAATTAGGAAAAAGTATAGTATTATTTTTTTTCTATTAATAAATTTTAATTTCATTTTACTCTACTTGAATTTTCCTCATTATAATAACATATCCTATTGTTACAAGCATTGAAAACATTAGTATCACATAAGATATAGCTGATGCATATGAAAGGTGATAGAATTTGAATGCATTATTCCAGACAAATAATGTCGCATTTGTTGTAATATTTCCAGGGCCACCTTTGGTAAGCACAAAAAATAGATCAAATGAATTTATTGCAAATATAGTCCCAAGGATCGCAGAGATAAACAGCGGAAACTTTATCAAGGGAAGGGTTATGAAAAAGAAAGCTTTTATCTCTGTAGCTCCATCCATATGTGCAGCTTCATAAAGGTCATTCGGTATTGTCTGCAATCCTGCAAGTATAATTATTACAAAAAATGGAGTTCCCTGCCAGACATCTGCGGTTACAACAAATGGCATTGCAAATATCTTAGACGATAAAAACGGTATATTATCCTGTATTATTCCAAGTTTTTGTAAAAAATAATTTATTACACCTACTTTGGAATGAAGCATCCATTTCCACATTAGGCCTACTACCACAAATGGTGTGGCCCATGGAATTATGATCAATGCCCTAGCTAGGCTTCTCCCAACAAATTTTTCCTTTAACATAATCGCTATCAACGTTCCCAGTACTAATTTAATTAAAACTGTAAAAAAAACAAAATAAGATGAAACTTTAAGTGATTGAATAAAATCTGGATCTGTAAATGTCTTTACGTATTGAGAAATTCCAACAAAATTATAATCCTTAATATTTGCAAACTCTACATCACCAAAACTCATTACAAAAGAATATATGAGTGGGTATGCGACAACACCAATAACAAGTAAGAATGTCGGTGTTATAAGAAGTGCAGCCAGTTTGGCATCGCTTCGTTCAAAATCAAAAAAACTTTGAATGTCTTTTTTCACTTTTATAAACTTCTAAAAAGAAAGGAGTCTCCATGATTTCCTATTGGGTAGACTATTACAATCCAATTTCCAGATACTGTGTTGGGGAAGGACATGGACTCGGACATGGACTTTACAACGGCTGTTGTCACAGCTAAAATGGATTTCTCAGAACTCTGTAACGAAATCATTTAGTCCTCTCCCAAAACCTCATTAAGAAACAGACAATCATGCTTCGTATTGACAGCAACAATGAAGTGGAGAAGGTACATCAGTCTCTACTTTAATAGAGTTTTGGATTAATCGATGCCATCATTATATAGAATCCTTGCAAAGATGCACGACAGACAAAAGGGCTATTCCAAATCGGATTAATTATTTATCAAAGTAGTTTTGATTTCTTAATTTATTTGAACAACCAATATACAACGCAAAAAGAACCCAAAAAAATACAAGCTTATTTCAACCTCAGATTGAAATTTCAGGATGGAGAAAACTTTCACTTCTTAACCAAGAGTTTATTGGGTTTTACTACAAAATACACCTCTGAGCAATTTCACAGCGAATTCAAGAATGTCCTAGATTTGTAGTGGATTTCAACAGATATAATCAAGACCAACGACTTGTCCTTTCATTGGCCGTTTTAATCTACAACTGACTTAAATGGATTGGGTTGACTGAATTAAATGGACGAACAATCCCTTTTCGTCACTATTGCTAATAGGGGTTACTTTTGTACCACCCTACAAGAGTTAATCTAATTGGCTCCTAAAGTATATAAGAGAAACTGAAGGCTTTGGCTGTGATTAGGACTACAACTCCGGTATTTCAAGCTTTCAGTAATCTTTATTGACAATTGTCCTGTATGCAAGCACTGCTTGTTGAGCCTCAAGCCAGTAATAATGTGAATCACCTTACAGGACCCGAAGATACATTGATTTAACAAAACCCTTTCTTTTGTAAGTTGTAAAGTTAAGTTCGAAAAATAATATTGAAATAAAGAAATTTTTTTGAACCCTGTCTCGGTTCAATTCAAATTGCGTACTCAGGTAAAGAAGAATGGGGGTATTCCCTATAGTGATGTACCACACCAATTTGTGTTTACCTCCGTCTAGGGAATCCCCTCAAAGATGCCAACAATGGTTTTTACTTATGTCCTTTACCAATGTGACCTTATTGCGGTACAGATTTCTGACCATCTGCAAATGCCTGTAATCCAGCCAAAGCTTTAATTATAGATTTTTCACCCAATATAGCAGGGTGTATCTGTTTTGCAGTTTCAAGTCTCAGTTCATATGTCGTTGTTATTGGCGGGAACTGATCTGCCAAGTTTTTCTTGACCAGATCTATAACAGGCAAGTATGGAAGAGCATTAATTATTTCCTGGTCACCAAACTGAACTGAATACACTGGGATAGACTTGTCAATTATTGACCTTTTTTTGGTGTTTTCATGAGAAGCAACATATCTGATGTATTCAGCAGCTAATTCCGGATTTTTTGCTGACTTAGGTATCATCAGATATTCATGTCCGTCAAGTGTACCAGTCATGCCTGCTTCCATACCTGGGAATGCAAAGTAACCGGTATTCTTAAACTGTTCTTCTTTAAGGTAACCTGCATACATCTCCCACATGGCCATCATAGCAATGTCGCCTTGGTTAAAAAGTGACGAGACTTCCTGCTGTAGTTGAACCAGTATGCCAGGATCAATAAGGCCCTGATCAAGCATTTTTTTATGGAATTCTACTGCCTTCATTGTGCCCGGATGATCAAAGTTGAATACCAGCTTCCCGTCTATCCAGTTATATTCCTTTACACCTGCTGACTGCATAGTAAGAATGAAGTTAAGGAAGTAGTTCTCAGTGGTCCAGTCAGCAACATAATTGAAGTTGCCGTTGAAATCATTTAACTTCTTGAGCGTTACTAAAAATTCATCCCATGTCTCTGGAATTTCAGCACCTGCTTTCTCGAATATGGATTTGTTGTAAAAAATGATCTGATAACTTGGGAGAAATGGAACTGCCATAACCTCTCCCCTGAGAGTAGAGTACTCTACCAGTTCAGGGACCATTTCATTAAACATATCAGGGAAAATATCCGATAATGGTGTAAGCTTATTGGGGAATTCTATCCATGCGTTTTTCCCGTTACCCATAACATCAAGCGGTTCGTCAGTTGCAAGGATCTGGGCCTGCTGTGGAAACCATACATCCCATCCGATCTCATTATAATCAACAGTTACCCCATACTCCTTTTCGAACTGTTCGGTTTTCGCTTTCAGTCCAGACATAGCAATATCTGGTGATAGTTTTACAACTATTGTTTGCCCTTCAAACTTACTCTTACCTTTGGGTTGTTCTTCAAATAGAAAAGTGGACACTAAAAGCACCAAACTGATTGCAATAGATTTTTTCATTTTTTCTCCTTTTTAGTTTTTTAAGTTATCCATAATTCAGCAACCCCTCTATCTCGCATACATTCTAGAAGCCATTTTCTCTATACTGCAAATGGCTGAAGTTTGCGCAATTCTGGCTTCAGCAACCAGTTTACCGACTTTGCACTTAGCTCACGAAGCCCCCATCAGTTAACACGCCCTAACTGGCCAAAACGATCAGAACCTAAGATATTTTATACAAGCATATATCTTTTTTATAGGAAATAAGTCAAGTGTCAAGAAAATATTTCAGTGTTTCAGCTCTCCTTAAAAAAGAACACATTTTAGGAGTTTCTCATATCTTGGCTCAGTGTAAAAAAAAACAATCAGGAAAGATCGTTTAGGTTCAGTTCTGATTGATCCTGAAGTCACTGCCTTCCGGAAGGAGCTGTCCCCCGTCAATGACTATGGTCGTACCAGTAATATATGAAGCTTCTTCGGAAGCTAGGAATAGAAAAGCATTGGCAACATCTCGAGGCGTACCAAGCCGGCCAAGAGGAATTGATTCCTCCATTGACTTAATAAAAGTTGGTGATCGGTGAATTTTCATTCCCTCAGTTAAAATATTGCCCGGTTCTACACCGTTAACTGTGATTCCGTAACTGGAAAATTCAAGTGCTGCTGCCTTGATGAAGCCGTTGATGCCTGACTTTGAAGCAGAATAATGCCCGTGTCCCGGACTTGTAACATGAGGCCCGGTAATCGATGAGGTAAAGATCATTCGCCCGCTGCGCTTTGCCTTCATAGGGGACAACGCAGCACGAGCCGCTAGAAACGTGCCCCTCAAATTGACTGCAAGGACTCTGTCCCATTCCTTCGGCTCAATATTTTCGATCAGTGTCCACGGGAAGATACCGGCATTCTGAACCAGAATGTCGAGCCCACCGAAATGTGAAAGCGCTGTGTCCACCGCCCGTTCAGCATCACCAGCTCGGGATATATCGGTTTCAATGAAAACTCCTCCAAGACGTTTTGCGGTGAAACCTCCCGCTTCAACCTCCGTATCTGAGATGACAACCTTGGCACCCTCCTCAACGAAACGGCAGGCAATTCCTTCCCCAATACCACGCGCAGCACCAATTACAAGGGCTGTCTTACCTTCGAGCCTTCCTGCCATTTCTAATCTCTTAGATTAAAGATATCGTTTCCGGACCGTATTCTTAAGAGAATCAAGCAACACAGTAGTGAGAACCAAACTTCTTTGGATTATCATTGTGTTGTGCTTCGGTTTGCCTACTAATATTAATTGAAATATGTATCGTAGAGAGATGCAGCATACTGGCAAAGTATTTATATTATAGAATTGTTTTGTGCACTTCATGGTTATCAATTGGTTTTTATAAAAATAATCAAAAAAAATCTCTAACATCAAAAACGAAGATAGACCAAAAAGATATTTTCTAAATAGGATATTGTTATGTTACAAAACTATTGCCAGATAGAATTTTCGATGTTCCCCGACTTGCTAGGGAGAAGGATATCCTAAATTAAGTTAAAATTAAATTAAGAGATAATTTGATCAAATAATTCAAGTTTACCTTTAAAAGAAGTGTAACCTGAATCCACAACATGTATGCCACCGGTCATAAAACGAGATTTATCCGAAGCAAGAAAAAGTGCGAATTCAGCCACATCTTTAGGTTTTAGAATTCCCATTAAATGCAAATCTTCAAGTTGTTTGCGAACTTTAGTATCATTTAAAAATTTCATCTGATGAGGCGTTTCGACAAAACCTGGGCAAATTGCATTTACCCTAACTCCCTCTGGAGACAATCCCGCTGCCATAGATCGTGTCAATGCAATAATGCCTCCCTTAGCAGCAGTATAAGCATCAAGACCCGCTTGACCTATTAACGCATCTGTTGTGGCAGTTAAAATAATAGAGCCTGATTTTTGTATTAGCATCTGTGAAGCAACATATTTAGAGCAATAAAAAGTTCCATCTAAAACTAAGGTTGTAATTTTATGCCATATTTCTTCCGGCAGTTCTGTTATACGTTTATCATGATTATTAACTAGTGGCACATCTACTGCGTTATGAAAAAGAATATCTACTTTACCATATTTATCTACAACACTTTTAATAGTCGACTGAACATTTTTTGAGTTTGTTACATCAGTATGAAAAAAATCAACTTTATCTCCTTTGTAATTAATCTCATCCATAATTTTGATTGCTTCTTGATCATTAATATCTGCTATTACACTGATGCATCCATATTTAGAGAATAATTCAACACCTGCTTTACCCATTCCAGATGCTCCTCCGGTTACAATTGCAACTTTATTTTCTAATATTTTTTCCATCATTCTTTAATATTTTTTATCAAAAGTGTGAAAATAGATAATCAGATTGTCATACATAAAATTCAGTCCTTGCGCTCCACCCCCAATACTATAAAAGTATAGGAAAGTCAAAACCAGTCAAGGGAATATTTTCACGGCTCCAATGGCATCTGGCCGGAGGTTGACGGATTTTGTTTCCCGGTGTTTGTTTAACCTCCCCCTAAAATGGGACCAGGCATGGTTATACAGCCACGGACCCCCATCCCACCCAAAGGGCCGCTCTTTGATACATAGGAATCCTGGATGGGGATTCAGGAGCAGACCTTATCCAGATGCAGAGGCTGCACGATCATTCGGAGTGATCTCTTGTCAAGTCACTGTGTCCGAGCCAAGGCCCCGCACATGGATACAAAAAGTAGTTAATAAGGTTTCAGTCTGCAGTGCAGGGAGAAGGAGAATCTATACACGATGTTCGCCACATTTT
>NYYH01000070.1 GCA_002686705.1 Bacteroidota bacterium | reverse complement strand
TTCTTGGTTGGTTGGATGTTAGGGAACATTAAATCAACCAGATACGCCGCCTCTTTTCAAGACCTCATACACCAGATTCAGTTATAACTCCATAACCATCGTCTTTGCACATTCTGCAAGAAATGGAACTATCATAATCCTGACATAGCTTAAATAGTTAGAATATACCCTTTTTAAACATTTTCCCTAAAAAGACAAATTCTGCTTTTGTCTGGTTGGTTTGTATTTCATTTTAATGTTAAATTCTAAGCTTTATATTTTTTCTCATTTTAATTATAGAGAAATATCATGATTGACTTCTCTTTTTTATATATTATTTAGATTCGAAGAATATGAATGAGTCTCAGATAGGTGAAAGTTTTAGGAAAACTGAGAATGCCTCTAAACTCAGCCGTAATTCAGAATTTCTTTCACTCTGGTTTGTTGGTGGGATACTTAACATTTTAAGATGGTTGGAACTTTTGGCTGTTGGCATAGTTGTGTTTGATATGACAGCTTCGCCATTTTATGTAGCTCTTATGGTTACTCTGCGTTTTTTACCAATGCTTTTCCTAGGCTTCCTATCAGGTGCAATAGTAGAGCGTATAAACCGACGGTTAGGACTCATTATCATATTATTCTTAATGGCTTTCGCCTCCTTTTTCTATGGTCTTGAAATATATTTTGGGCAAATATCATTCTGGCTTATTTGTACAAGTGTAATTTTCAACGGGATTCTTTGGGCACTTGACAATCCTTTACGTAGAACACTTTTTGCCGATGTTGTTAAGCCTGAACAAATTGGTACTGCAATGACTCTTGACTCATTGACTAGTAATTTTACTCGTTTTCTTGGTCCATTCTTAGGCGGTTTATTCTTGGAATATTATGGAATTGAAGGTGTATTTTTTTTAGGAGCAATAATTTATTTACTGTCATTCCTAGTTACGATCTTTGGAACCAAAACCGCAGGCATAAAGTTAGCTAGTAATCAAGAGGGTATCTTAACTGAACTTACCAATGGTCTTATATTGCTCAGAAAGGACCGAACTCTGAAAGGTATTTTAGCTGTTACGATTTTTTTAATTTGTTGGGATTCCCGTTTGTGTCACTGATACCCGTTATTGGGAAAGAAGTACTAGAGCTTAGCCCATTTTTAATAGGCTTACTTGTTAGCACTGAAGGTCTTGGAGCTATAATTAGCTCTCTAGTGATTGTGTCAATAACTAGGATTAATTTATATCGAAAATTTTATACATATGGAGTTTTTTTGTTTCTACTAATGGGGTTTTCTTTTGCTCAATCTTCCGATTTTGTTTCCACTGTGATATGTATGTTTTTTACTGGTGTCGGATGGGGATGCTTCTCGGCAATGCAGGCCACACTGATTATGTTTTGTACTCCTCTGGTGGCTAGAGGTCGTATGATGGGTTTGTTAACAGCCAGTATTGGTTTAAATACAGTTGGTATTTTACACATTGGCCTTCTCGCTAACTGGTTAGGCACTGAACTAGCCATATTAGTTTCAACAGCAGAAGGGTTTTTTTTGTTGATATTTGTTTGTCGATTGTGGCCAGAAATTATTGCACCACAGTTATTGCCATCAGATTGAAAATGATTTTTCAACTGAATTATTTTTATCATAAATTAAGAGTATTCCTCTTCAAAGCCAAGTTCAGTGGAAAACAAAGAGGCAAAGGAACAAGAATTAGAAAGACCATTATCGTCATCGTAAACTTGAATCCAAGACTATCACCAATCAAACCAAAAATGATCGGACCTATGACAGCTGCTGCGTTAGCAATGGTGTAGATAATTGCGAACCCGCGTGATTGTCGCTGTTCATGGACTAGATTGCTGACAGTGCCATAAGTGATTGAGGATGAGCCCTGCAGAAATACACCCACCATCGGCAGGAGGAAAAAAGAAACGTTTCCCGGTGCGAATAGCACCAGCAAGATTCCTGTTGCTGTAAGTAGTTCGAATAAAATCAGTGATCGGATAACCCCCAAACGGGCTGCAAGGAAACCTCCAGCAAATTTGCCGCAGACTCCGCCGCTGAGTGTTGCTGCCACTGCGAATGCAACCAATCCAGTTGAAACCTGTTTTTCGATCATCACGAAAGCAATAAACACGAGGAATCCGTCTTGAACCAAAATGTCGAGAAATACGATGGCCGCCAGAGTGCCAAAGCCAAGTTGATCCTTGATCCCCCAGCTGTTGCTCCTTTTAACATCCTTTGATTTCATAACAGGAAATGCTCTAGTACGTTCTACTCCCAGCAGGATCCAGATCGTCAATGCAACCAAAGCCGCCAACAAACCATATCCAAGAGTGATACTTTGCCAACCGAAACCTATACCGAGTAGAAGACTTGCCGTCAGGGTGAAGGCCAGTTTTCCGATCTCTCCGCTAGCGTTGTAGCTTCCAAGAGCAATACGGTGTTCAAATTCTCTGAAAGACTGACTGATCAGGGATGAGCACAAAGAGTGTTGGAATGCGGCTCCACAGCCAGCTACAAACAAGGCCAGCAAAACTCCTTGGAATCCAACTACAAAAGATAATGCGAAGTAGCCGGTTCCCGCGCCCACAAGCCCAAGCACTAGGAGTCGTCTTTCCCCGAAACGTTCGGAAAGGATTCCGGCAGGAATCTCAAGAAGCCACATCGCACCACTGTGTGTGGCCCGAATCAACCCGATCTGCATGTATCCAAGACCAAAATGCTGTGCGAGTATTGGTAGCATCACGTAAACTGAGGACGAAAGGCCGTCCTGCACTCCATGTGTGACACAGCAGGCGGAAAGAAGTAGTTTGTTTGAGGTTAATTTGGGCAATGATTATTGAAGATTATTTTTGAAAATAGCCGATTGTTTATGATTAAGAAATATCACTCCAAATAACACAAATGAATTGCTGTTGTCCTTCCACATATTAATTGGTCCAAGCTATGAGTTAGTCATAACACTCAAATCACCCCCTTAGTAGAGAGGTAGGATGTTCTCAAGATACGAAAAGGGCTCTTTTGTTCCATCCCCTCTCTTCGTCACTTTAATGTAATATTATAACAATTAATGACGAGTTTTATAACTACGTTTGAAGATGAACTCTAGGATATATTGATATGATAGATATATTATGTTGACAAAAAATAAATAAAATAATAGTATAAAAAACTGCAATTAATCTAACATATTAGATATAATCAAATTATATTTTTAAATAAATATGAACAAAAAAGAAGCTAAAGAAAAAATAAAAAAATCACATTTTGGTAATGAATCAAAAAAGGCATTAACTGCTTGGATTGAACAAGAGTCAATTGGAAGTGTTGGAATGGGTTTGTTTGATGTTCCACCAATTATAGAAAGAGCAGAAGGTCCATATTTATATGATTGTGATGGAAATGGTTACTTAGATTTTTTGTCAGGATTTTCTGTTTCTTCATTAGGTAATAATAATGAAAATATAAGAAGGATTTTAGTTGAACAATCTAAGAAATTAACTCACTATTTTGATTTTCCACATCCCGAAAGAATTAAATTAGCAAAAAATTTAAATAACAAATCAGGGATTAATGAAAAAACTAATGTAGTTTTTGGTGTGACAGGATCTGACGCAATAGAATTAGCCATTAGAGCCGCAAGACATTATACTGGAAAGCCGTATATTTTAACAGCATTTGGTGATTATCATGGTGTCACATATGGTACAGCAGGACTAACAACTAAGGGCGGATCTCATCAATATTTTCATCCTATTAGGCCTAATAACGATGTAGGGTATTTTCCATTTCCACATCAATATAGGAAACCAAACGATAAGTATCCTGGATATGATATAAATAGTTTGAAAATATTTCAACAAATGTTAGAAGGCAAAGAAACACCATATACTGATGGCTTTCACAATATAAATAATGTTGCAGCAATTTTAGTTGAACCATTTCAAAGTTCTGCAGGTTATTATATTCCCCCAAAAGAATATTTACAGATTTTGAGAAAAATTGCAGATAGGCATGGTATGATATTAATTGTTGATGAAATACAAAATGGTTTAGGTAGAAGTGGTAAACTGTGGGCTTATCAACATTCAGGTATAGTACCAGATATAATATGTACTTCTAAAGCTCTAGGAGGTGGTCTTCCATTATCAGCAATTATTGGTAAAGAGAAGATTTTCTCAACATGGTCACCAGGAGCATATGTTTCAACTCAGGCTGGAAATGCTCTAGCATGTAGCGCTGGTAATTATGTCTTAGATACTATTTCTAATCAAAGTTTTTTAGACCAAGTAAATCAAAAAGGCAGATATTTTTTCAAAAGTATCAAAAAATTAAAGAAAAAATATAAATTAATTGGTTATGTAGATAATTGTGGACTTTATACTGGTGTAGAAATTGTAAGAAATAATAAAACAAAAGAACCAGCTGGAATAGAATCAAATTATATTAGAGATTTATGTGTGAAAGAAGGGTTATTGTTTGAAAAAGGAGGTTATTATCATAATAGATTGCAATTAATACCTCCATTAAATATAGATTTAAATGATTTAAAGAAGTGCATCGATATTCTTGATATGGTTTTTGAAAAAACATCAAAAAAATTTAAAATTGAATAAAATAAACAAATTTACATCACATTTTATATTAATATTATTTAGTTTAATTATATTTTTGCCAATAATTTGGTTGCTAAGAGTTGCATTAACTAATAAAGTAACCGCATATAAAATACCACCAGAATGGGCAACACTTAATTTAAATAATTTTACTGAAATATTTACAAATAATTCTTTTACAAATTATTTTATAAATAGTGTAATTGTATCAATTGGCAGTACAGCAATTGCTTTACCTATAGCCGCATCAATGGCATATGCTTTTTCACGTTATAATACTGGTGGTTCTTTATTAAGAATAATTGTCTTATCAACACAATTATTACCGCCAGTAATAATAGTATTACCACTTTTTACTTTATATTTAAAAATTAATTTATTAAACAGTATAACTGGATTAATTTTAGCACATGTGACCATTTCTTTACCATTTCTAGCTTGGATATTGATTTCTTTCTTTGAAGGTAATGTGATTTATTTAGAACAAGCTGCGAGGGTTGATGGTGCATCAAGGCTACAAGCTTTTTTGTATATAGCAATTCCAGTTTCTTCTCCAGGATTAATAGCAGCAGGATTACTAGCATTTATTTTAAGTTGGAACGAATTTATTTTAGCTTTAATTTTGAGCGGACCACAAACAAATACTATCCCAGTGGGTTTATCATCTTTTCAAAGTCATAGAGGTGTTGATATAGCTCCACTAGCTGCTGCTACAATTTTTTCAATAATTCCTGTTTTTTTACTGTTACCTTTTATAAAAAAATACTTAATAAGTGGTCTTTCACTTGGTGCATTAAAATAAATTATAGTACAAAAATTTAAAGAAAGGAGGTTAATGAATAAAAACTAACAATAATAATAAACCAAACAAATCATTCAAAAAAAAATATTATGAAAAAATTAATAATCTTATCAACCATTTTTGCTTTTTTGTACACATCACATTTACATGCAAAAACAATTAGAATCTTAATGGAAACAGTTCCTGATACCAGGTACCTTCAAGAACTATTACCTGAATTTGAACAGCAAACTGGTATAAAAGTAGAAATAGAAGCCATTGGTTATGTTGATATGCATACAAAACTGGTTCCACAACTCATTGCTCCCCAAGGTAGTTATGATTTAATTGTAGTTGATTTTTATTGGGTAGGCGAATTTACTAAAGCAAAATGGCTTATGCCTTTGGACGATCTGGTTAAGAGAGATAATATAAATGTAAATCGTTATATACCTGCATTAATGAATTTGGTAGGTCGAGTTGATGGTACCATATATATGTTACCTTTTTATAATTATTCTATGGCTATGGTTTACCGAAAAGATTTGATCAATGATCCTAATGAAAAAGCCAATTTCAAAGCTCAAACTGGGTTTGACTTAAAAGTCCCTACAAATTGGTCAGAATATTGGAAACAGGTTGAATTCTTTACTAGAGATAAAGATAACGATGGGAAAAATGATTTTTTTGGGACTGTAATCCAAGGACAACGAGGGGATTGTATTGCAATGCATTGGTCAAATTTTCTTTATGCGCAAGGTGGCAGATATAATGCGAATAATGGTGAGCCATTATTAAATAGTGCAGCAGCTATTTCTGCAATGGCTTATTACAAAGAAGCTATTGCTAAGTATAGCCCAGAGGGCTCTGCATCCTATTGTTTTGATGAAGCGTTTAATATCGTAGCTCAAGGGAATGCATATAGCCTTACTACATTTAATATTATGTATGCCGGTTTTGATGATCCAAAATCATCAAGTGTTGTTGGAAAAATTGGTATTGCTCCAAATCCTGGTGGTGGATTGAATGGAGCTTGGGGTTGGGCTATTCCCAATTCCAGTACGCAAAAAGAAGAGGCATGGAATTTTATTAAATGGGCTGAATCTTACAAAATAGCAAAAAAAAGAGCAATGTTAGGTGGAGCTCCTACACAGTCTAAAATATTTAACGATCCAGATATTCTAAGGGAAAGACCATATTATCCTATATTAGGTCAAGTTTTAGCAGGTGCTCAAGAATTTCCTGTTTTCACATATACAACTGAATTTGTAGAAAAAGTTGGTCGTGAATTAAATCTAGCTGCTACTGGAGAAAAGGAAATAGAGGAAGCAATGAATGCAGCAAATAAAGCATATAGAAAATTGCTAGTCAAAGACGGCAAATTATAAATTTAATTTACTGATGGATTTAACTATCAGAAGGCGCGACCAGTTATTTGGTTATTTTTTAACAATTCCTGGTCTCGCCACTCTAATTATAATAATAATATTTCCTATTTCATTTACTATTCTTACCAGCTTCTTTGATTACACCTTGATAACGCCGAACCATGATGTATTTGTGGGTTTTGAAAATTATTATGAAGTTATTGAAGAAGATTATATTAGTGATTCCGTAGTTACTACCGCTCAATTTGTTTTCTTAACAGTTTTTATAGAATTAATAGTTGGTTTTTCTATTGCTTTATCTTTAAACAATATTCATAGATTTAAAAATATATATTATTTGATAATGTTGGCTCCACTACTAATGAATCCTGTTGTTGTGGGTTTAATGTGGAAAATGATACTACACACTGAATTAGGGATAATTAATTATTTATTAAAAATTATAAATATACATAGATTTAATTGGCTTGGAGATAATTCTTTAGCATTTGTTTCAATAATATTTGTAGATATATGGCATCAGGTTTCTTTTATGACAATACTCCTTCTGGCTGGTTTGTCTGCTTTACCCAAAGAACCTTATGAGGCCGCCAAAATGGACGGTGCTTCAGGTTTAAAATGCTTTATTCATATAACATTACCATTAATGAGACCGGTTATAATTGTAGCAATTTTATTACGAATTATATTTTCTGTTAAAACGTTTGATATTATATACATAATGACAAAAGGAGGGCCCGGAATATCAACTGATTTAATTAGTTATTTTATTTACAGGTCAGCTTTTTTTAGTCTTGATATTAGTAGAGCTTCAGCTTTATCCGTAGGATTGTTACTTTCTGTAATAATGTTTACTTTATATTTATATAAAAATATGAATTATACCAATAAACATGGCTGAAATAGAACTAAATAATTTAACAAAAATTTATCCCAATAATATCACTGCTGTTCAAAACATCAGTTTAAAAATTAACGAAGGGGAATTTATCGTATTTCTCGGACCTTCGGGATGTGGTAAATCTACAATACTAAGAATGATTGCAGGTTTAGAATCTATTACTAGTGGTGAAATTAAAATCAATAATAAAATTGTAAATAATGTTGATTCCTCAGAAAGAGATCTCGCAATAGTTTTTCAAAATTATGCGCTTTACCCTCACATGTCTGTTTTTGGAAATCTATCTTTTGGATTAAAACTTAGAAAAACCAGTAAATCAGAAATTGAAAAAAGAGTAAGTGTTACTTCAGAAATCCTAGAAATTAACCATTTACTTACTCGAAAACCAAAAGAATTAAGTGGTGGACAACAGCAACGTGTTGCTTTAGGCAGAGCATTAGTTAGAGATCCGGTTGCATTTTTGTTTGACGAACCATTATCAAATCTTGATGCTAAGTTGCGTGGTATTATGAGAACAGAATTAATAAAACTCCATAGAAAATTGAATTCAACCATTATTCATGTTACTCATGATCAAGTAGAAGCGATGACAATGGGGGATCGAATATGTATATTAAATCGTGGCGAAATTATTCAAATTGGTTCACCACTCGAAATATATAATAATCCCGTTAATACATTTGTTGCAGGTTTTCTGGCAAGTCCCCCCATGAATTTAATAAATTCAAAAATCAGTATATCAAATTCAAAAATTGATTTTTATTTATCTGATAATAAGATTACATTGCCAGTAAAAAACTATCCCCATCTTCAATTATATAATGACAATGAAATAATTATTGGTATAAGGCCTGAGGACTTGTACGTTCATCAAATTAATAAGAACATGCAAGAACTCAATGTAAATGTACTAAATGTAGAAGCCTTAGGGCCTGAAACTATTCTTGTTGTTACATTTAAAAATGGAAAAGAGATATATTTACGTGTAGAAAAAAATTATTTTTCAAAATATAATGAAAGAATACGATTATATTTTGACCAAAATAAATTAAAATTCTTTGATAGCCTTACTCAAAACGCAATATTCTAATTTATTATATTTATTTTATTAACTTCTCCTTAAATTTTATCTAGATGGAGTCATTCTTTGTCCAATAACAACAAAAGGATTAAAGTCCGCCCAAGGACCCATGCTTAGATACTCATGAATCCTCTTTTCTAAATTCTCCTCCTGAGTAGAGGGACGGGATGTCCTAGATAGTTGAAGGGGGCTGTTTTGTTTCCCACCCCCCTTGATCAAGAGATTAGGTAATGAGATGTTATGCAGATTGTGACTGAAGATTTCTCCGAAACGATTCATTACTCATGAAGCTCGACAAAGATGTAAGTTATGGAAGAATGCTCGTGGAGTAGTTGTTAAGGCCTGGAATGATGAAGACAACATCATGCAGGATTTGTCTGCACTTCCTGAGTTTGAAATAACAGACTAGTTGGGAAAAAATGAAAAGTATGTGGGGTATAGCGTGGGGTATAAAAATATGAGCTACTAATTTAGAGGCAAGTGAGTCTCTATAAAATACTGAAATATATTATGAATCTATTGGTAGCGGGGATAGGATTCGAACCTATGACCTTCGGGTTATGAGAACAAAGACATACGGTTTCCCACCTTTTTGACTAATTACCCACAATTACCACTTAGGCATTGTAAATTAAGGAGTTATAGAGTATTATGTGTCCTTAGTTGCCCATAATCCACCCAGGATATACCTATCCTATGGTTGGAAATGTGGTTGGAAACAAAATCCTGTTCCAAAGTACACAATGCCAAATAGAACATATCCCCGGATAAAGACCAGTTCCCCCGGAGTTTTCTACCGTGAACCCGAAGCTGGTAAGGTTTTTTATAT
>NYYH01000069.1 GCA_002686705.1 Bacteroidota bacterium | reverse complement strand
TTTATACAATGATCCTTTAGATAAAAAACCAAAGGCTTCGAATTTATCTGGCCGTGATTCCTATGTATCGAAGGGCGGCCCCTTGGGTTGTCCTGGGGACTCAGTGACTGTCAAACCACTCATGGCCCAATTTTAGAGGGAAGTTAAACAAACACCGGGAAACAAAATCCGTCAACTTCCGGCCAAATGCCTTTGAGCCGTGAAAATATTCCCTTGACTGGTTTTGACTTTCCTATACTTTTATAGTATTAGGGGTGGAGCGCAAGGACTGAATTTTATGTATGACAATCTGATTATCTATTTTCACACTTTTGATAAAAAATATTAAAGAATGATGGAAAAAATATTAGAAAATAAAGTTGCAATTGTAACCGGAGGAGCATCTGGAATGGGTAAAGCAGGTGTTGAATTATTCTCTAAATATGGATGCATCAGTGTAATAGCAGATATTAATGATCAAGAAGCAATCAAAATTATGGATGAGATTAATTACAAAGGAGATAAAGTTGATTTTTTTCATACTGATGTAACAAATTCAAAAAATGTTCAGTCGACTATTAAAAGTGTTGTAGATAAATATGGTAAAGTAGATATTCTTTTTCATAACGCAGTAGATGTGCCACTAGTTAATAATCATGATAAACGTATAACAGAACTGCCGGAAGAAATATGGCATAAAATTACAACCTTAGTTTTAGATGGAACTTTTTATTGCTCTAAATATGTTGCTTCACAGATGCTAATACAAAAATCAGGCTCTATTATTTTAACTGCCACAACAGATGCGTTAATAGGTCAAGCGGGTCTTGATGCTTATACTGCTGCTAAGGGAGGCATTATTGCATTGACACGATCTATGGCAGCGGGATTGTCTCCAGAGGGAGTTAGGGTAAATGCAATTTGCCCAGGTTTTGTCGAAACGCCTCATCAGATGAAATTTTTAAATGATACTAAAGTTCGCAAACAACTTGAAGATTTGCATTTAATGGGAATTCTAAAACCTAAAGATGTGGCTGAATTCGCACTTTTTCTTGCTTCGGATAAATCTCGTTTTATGACCGGTGGCATACATGTTGTGGATTCAGGTTACACTTCTTTTAAAGGTAAACTTGAATTATTTGATCAAATTATCTCTTAATTTAATTTTAACTTAATTTAGGATATCCTTCTCCCTAGCAAGTCGGGGAACATCGAAAATTCTATCTGGCAATAGTTTTGTAACATAACAATATCCTATTTAGAAAATATCTTTTTGGTCTATCTTCGTTTTTGATGTTAGAGATTTTTTTTGATTATTTTTATAAAAAACCAATTGATAACCATGAAGTGCACAAAACAATTCTATAATATAAATACTTTGCCAGTATGCTGCATCTCTCTACGATACATATTTCAATTAATATTAGTAGGCAAACCGAAGCACAACACAATGATAATCCAAAGAAGTTTGGTTCTCACTACTGTGTTGCTTGATTCTCTTAAGAATACGGTCCGGAAACGATATCTTTAATCTAAGAGATTAGAAATGGCAGGAAGGCTCGAAGGTAAGACAGCCCTTGTAATTGGTGCTGCGCGTGGTATTGGGGAAGGAATTGCCTGCCGTTTCGTTGAGGAGGGTGCCAAGGTTGTCATCTCAGATACGGAGGTTGAAGCGGGAGGTTTCACCGCAAAACGTCTTGGAGGAGTTTTCATTGAAACCGATATATCCCGAGCTGGTGATGCTGAACGGGCGGTGGACACAGCGCTTTCACATTTCGGTGGGCTCGACATTCTGGTTCAGAATGCCGGTATCTTCCCGTGGACACTGATCGAAAATATTGAGCCGAAGGAATGGGACAGAGTCCTTGCAGTCAATTTGAGGGGCACGTTTCTAGCGGCTCGTGCTGCGTTGTCCCCTATGAAGGCAAAGCGCAGCGGGCGAATGATCTTTACCTCATCGATTACCGGGCCTCATGTTACAAGTCCGGGACACGGGCATTATTCTGCTTCAAAGTCAGGCATCAACGGCTTCATCAAGGCAGCAGCACTTGAATTTTCCAGTTACGGAATCACAGTTAACGGTGTAGAACCGGGCAATATTTTAACTGAGGGAATGAAAATTCACCGATCACCAACTTTTATTAAGTCAATGGAGGAATCAATTCCTCTTGGCCGGCTTGGTACGCCTCGAGATGTTGCCAATGCTTTTCTATTCCTAGCTTCCGAAGAAGCTTCATATATTACTGGTACGACCATAGTCATTGACGGGGGACAGCTCCTTCCGGAAGGCAGTGACTTCAGGATCAATCAGAACTGAACCTAAACGATCTTTCCTGATTGTTTTTTTTTACACTGAGCCAAGATATGAGAAACTCCTAAAATGTGTTCTTTTTTAAGGAGAGCTGAAACACTGAAATATTTTCTTGACACTTGACTTATTTCCTATAAAAAAGATATATGCTTGTATAAAATATCTTAGGTTCTGATCGTTTTGGCCAGTTAGGGCGTGTTAACTGATGGGGGCTTCGTGAGCTAAGTGCAAAGTCGGTAAACTGGTTGCTGAAGCCAGAATTGCGCAAACTTCAGCCATTTGCAGTATAGAGAAAATGGCTTCTAGAATGTATGCGAGATAGAGGGGTTGCTGAATTATGGATAACTTAAAAAACTAAAAAGGAGAAAAAATGAAAAAATCTATTGCAATCAGTTTGGTGCTTTTAGTGTCCACTTTTCTATTTGAAGAACAACCCAAAGGTAAGAGTAAGTTTGAAGGGCAAACAATAGTTGTAAAACTATCACCAGATATTGCTATGTCTGGACTGAAAGCGAAAACCGAACAGTTCGAAAAGGAGTATGGGGTAACTGTTGATTATAATGAGATCGGATGGGATGTATGGTTTCCACAGCAGGCCCAGATCCTTGCAACTGACGAACCGCTTGATGTTATGGGTAACGGGAAAAACGCATGGATAGAATTCCCCAATAAGCTTACACCATTATCGGATATTTTCCCTGATATGTTTAATGAAATGGTCCCTGAACTGGTAGAGTACTCTACTCTCAGGGGAGAGGTTATGGCAGTTCCATTTCTCCCAAGTTATCAGATCATTTTTTACAACAAATCCATATTCGAGAAAGCAGGTGCTGAAATTCCAGAGACATGGGATGAATTTTTAGTAACGCTCAAGAAGTTAAATGATTTCAACGGCAACTTCAATTATGTTGCTGACTGGACCACTGAGAACTACTTCCTTAACTTCATTCTTACTATGCAGTCAGCAGGTGTAAAGGAATATAACTGGATAGACGGGAAGCTGGTATTCAACTTTGATCATCCGGGCACAATGAAGGCAGTAGAATTCCATAAAAAAATGCTTGATCAGGGCCTTATTGATCCTGGCATACTGGTTCAACTACAGCAGGAAGTCTCGTCACTTTTTAACCAAGGTGACATTGCTATGATGGCCATGTGGGAGATGTATGCAGGTTACCTTAAAGAAGAACAGTTTAAGAATACCGGTTACTTTGCATTCCCAGGTATGGAAGCAGGCATGACTGGTACACTTGACGGACATGAATATCTGATGATACCTAAGTCAGCAAAAAATCCGGAATTAGCTGCTGAATACATCAGATATGTTGCTTCTCATGAAAACACCAAAAAAAGGTCAATAATTGACAAGTCTATCCCAGTGTATTCAGTTCAGTTTGGTGACCAGGAAATAATTAATGCTCTTCCATACTTGCCTGTTATAGATCTGGTCAAGAAAAACTTGGCAGATCAGTTCCCGCCAATAACAACGACATATGAACTGAGACTTGAAACTGCAAAACAGATACACCCTGCTATATTGGGTGAAAAATCTATAATTAAAGCTTTGGCTGGATTACAGGCATTTGCAGATGGTCAGAAATCTGTACCGCAATAAGGTCACATTGGTAAAGGACATAAGTAAAAACCATTGTTGGCATCTTTGAGGGGATTCCCTAGACGGAGGTAAACACAAATTGGTGTGGTACATCACTATAGGGAATACCCCCATTCTTCTTTACCTGAGTACGCAATTTGAATTGAACCGAGACAGGGTTCAAAAAAATTTCTTTATTTCAATATTATTTTTCGAACTTAACTTTACAACTTACAAAAGAAAGGATTTTGTTAAATCAATGTATCTTCGGGTCCTGTAAGGTGATTCACATTATTACTGGCTTGAGGCTCAACAAGCAGTGCTTGCATACAGGACAATTGTCAATAAAGATTACTGAAAGCTTGAAATACCGGAGTTGTAGTCCTAATCACAGCCAAAGCCTTCAGTTTCTCTTATATACTTTAGGAGCCAATTAGATTAACTCTTGTAGGGTGGTACAAAAGTAACCCCTATTAGCAATAGTGACGAAAAGGGATTGTTCGTCCATTTAATTCAGTCAACCCAATCCATTTAAGTCAGTTGTAGATTAAAACGGCCAATGAAAGGACAAGTCGTTGGTCTTGATTATATCTGTTGAAATCCACTACAAATCTAGGACATTCTTGAATTCGCTGTGAAATTGCTCAGAGGTGTATTTTGTAGTAAAACCCAATAAACTCTTGGTTAAGAAGTGAAAGTTTTCTCCATCCTGAAATTTCAATCTGAGGTTGAAATAAGCTTGTATTTTTTTGGGTTCTTTTTGCGTTGTATATTGGTTGTTCAAATAAATTAAGAAATCAAAACTACTTTGATAAATAATTAATCCGATTTGGAATAGCCCTTTTGTCTGTCGTGCATCTTTGCAAGGATTCTATATAATGATGGCATCGATTAATCCAAAACTCTATTAAAGTAGAGACTGATGTACCTTCTCCACTTCATTGTTGCTGTCAATACGAAGCATGATTGTCTGTTTCTTAATGAGGTTTTGGGAGAGGACTAAATGATTTCGTTACAGAGTTCTGAGAAATCCATTTTAGCTGTGACAACAGCCGTTGTAAAGTCCATGTCCGAGTCCATGTCCTTCCCCAACACAGTATCTGGAAATTGGATTGTAATAGTCTACCCAATAGGAAATCATGGAGACTCCTTTCTTTTTAGAAGTTTATAAAAGTGAAAAAAGACATTCAAAGTTTTTTTGATTTTGAACGAAGCGATGCCAAACTGGCTGCACTTCTTATAACACCGACATTCTTACTTGTTATTGGTGTTGTCGCATACCCACTCATATATTCTTTTGTAATGAGTTTTGGTGATGTAGAGTTTGCAAATATTAAGGATTATAATTTTGTTGGAATTTCTCAATACGTAAAGACATTTACAGATCCAGATTTTATTCAATCACTTAAAGTTTCATCTTATTTTGTTTTTTTTACAGTTTTAATTAAATTAGTACTGGGAACGTTGATAGCGATTATGTTAAAGGAAAAATTTGTTGGGAGAAGCCTAGCTAGGGCATTGATCATAATTCCATGGGCCACACCATTTGTGGTAGTAGGCCTAATGTGGAAATGGATGCTTCATTCCAAAGTAGGTGTAATAAATTATTTTTTACAAAAACTTGGAATAATACAGGATAATATACCGTTTTTATCGTCTAAGATATTTGCAATGCCATTTGTTGTAACCGCAGATGTCTGGCAGGGAACTCCATTTTTTGTAATAATTATACTTGCCGGATTGCAGACAATACCGGAAGACCTTTATGAAGCTGCACATATGGATGGTGCTACAGAGATAAAAGCTTTCTTTTTCATAACCCTTCCCTTGATAAAGTTTCCGCTGTTTATCTCTGCGATCCTTGGGACTATATTTGCAATAAATTCATTTGATCTATTTTTTGTGCTTACCAAAGGTGGCCCTGGAAATATTACAACAAATGCGACATTATTTGTCTGGAATAATGCATTCAAATTCTATCACCTTTCATATGCATCAGCTATATCTTATGTGATACTAATGTTTTCAATGCTTGTAACAATAGGATATGTTATTATAATGAGGAAAATTCAAGTAGAGTAAAATGAAATTAAAATTTATTAATAGAAAAAAAATAATACTATACTTTTTCCTAATTTTAACTATGGCATTCTTTTTGTTTCCATTTTACTGGATTGTATTGACAAGCATCCAACCAAAGGATCAATTATATACACCGACACCAAATTTTATTCCTGAAAATATAACTATTGATAATTATATTAACATCCTTGGTGCAGGAAAGGTCAATATCGCCATAGCACTTAAAAATAGCTTGATAGTAGCAGTTTCAGTGACAGTTATCTGTATCTTGTTTGGGAATTTTGCAGCTTATGCTTTTGCTAGATTAAAATTCAAAGGATCCAATATATTGTTTTTTGGGCTTATTTTCGCTGAGATGCTACCACCTGTTGCCCTTCTTATTCCTTTCTATTTAATCTTTAAACAAGTTGGACTCACAAATACCCTCCAAGGGTTGGTAGTCATGCAGACATCCTGGCTATTGCCAATAGTAACTTGGATTTTATACAGTTACTACAAGACTATTCCTAAAGATCTTGAAGATTCTGCACGCATAGACGGAGCATCAAAAATTGGAGCATTAATGAGAATAATTGTGCCTATTTCCTTGCCAGGATTGGTTTCTTCAGGAGTCATATGCTTTGTTATTTCTATGGGTGAGTTCATGGGTGCAATGGCAATAGTAAATGTTACAAGGTTTCATACAGTTCCACTGGCATTGGCACAATTTGTCACAAAGTATTCAATTGAATATGGGAAGATAACCGCATCAGCTGTACTGGCAATTATATTTCCGGTGGCATTTGTTTTAATATTTCAGCGTTATATTGTTAAGGGTCTGACCGAAGGAGCTGTAAAAGAGTAACATAGGGTCAAAAAACTCATTATTAATTAAGTGAATTAAGAAGATGAAAATTGATAAAATAGATTTTTACCCTGTTTCAGTACCTTATAAACTTATAGAAAAAAGTTCACGTGTCTATCGTAGCGGTGTAACAGATATAATTATTAATAACTACGGATGAAGGAATAATTGGATGGGGAGAGGCGACTAGAACAGCAAGTGCAAGGGTAATTCTTGAGTCGTTGGAGGCAATGAAACCAGTGTTAATTAATAAGGATCCCTGGCAAAATCTTCGTCATGAAAAAAATATTTATGAAACAGCCCTGTGGCACTGGTCCCCTATTACTGTCAATCTTGCATATGGTGGTATAGATATGGCTCTTTGGGATATATACGGGAAACAAGTTAATAAACTAATATATCAATTGTTAGGAGGAAGTTTAAGAGAAGAGGTTAGTTATTTCTATTATCTAACTTGGACAAATATCAATGATCTTATCAAACAGTGCGAGGATGGGGTTAATAAAGGTTATGATGTTTTTTATTTAAAAATCGGCAAAGATGAAGTTCTCGAGGAAGAAATGATAAATGAAGTAAGAAAGACCGTTGGGCCTACAAAAAATAATTAGACTTGATGCAAATATGTCCTGGAACCTTCCTCAAGCGAAAAAACTTATCAATAAATGGCATGAAAACTATTCAATTGATTTGTTTGAAGCCCCAGTCCAAATTTAACCCATAACACAAATGCAAGAGTTAAAATCATCAATAACTTCTTCATTATGCGTTAATGAAGGTCTTTGGAAAGAAAACGAATTTATTGATATTATACATAGCAGTTGTGGTGAGTATTTATGCTGTAGTCACTATTATGTAGGTAGTGTAAGGAAATTTATGAATCTGGCTTACTTATCCAATTATCATGGTTGGTTAATGTGTAAACATACACACGGAGAATTAGGATTGACAGCTACTATAGGACAACATTTAATGCTAAGCATACCTAATGCATGTGAAGGGCATCAGCAAACGGCTCAAAATATGGCTGATGATATTTTAACAGAATCTATACCTATAAATAAAAAACCGATTTGGACAATAATCGATAAACCTGGTCTTGGAGTTGAAGTTGATACTAGCAAATTGAATTATTATCACCAAAAATTTGTTAATAATGGTGAATTTTTACCTTATGGTGATAAATCTGGTAAATTCCTTTATTAACGCCAAATAATTGCGCCATCAACACTTACCAACTCCCCTATAATTTGACCAGGTGAAGAGTTAGTATTTTGATAACTCTCTAACCGACTCAATCTTCCATCCAACCTAAACTGACCCATCAGAACATAGGGATCCTGATAGTGCATCAAGGTGCAGCCCTAATCCAGATACAAAAGATTCCGGACCCTTTTTAGTGACCCTACACTGGAGGGCAACAGGCCCCCACCCATCGTTACATAAAGTAGTTAGTCGCATTTACATCTCTACAACAACTTATCCTTTTGTCATTTGCAACCGGTCAGGCATAACGGTCAGTCTGGTAAAAGACGAGGTACTCTACACCGGGTTGATTAAGATGCAGGAACTGGAAGCTTCAGGTGGATTGGTCCCCCCGGGGGGGGGGACACTAGGACCCTCCCCTTTTAAAATAAAGTAGTTAGTTGCGTTTTCATACCTACATCAAGCGATACGACATCCCACTGAAAGCCTGCCTTATTCAGCATAGAGCGAAAAATCCCAGGATGCTCGCAGTCGATGTGCTGAAAGACCAGCAGTTTCCTTAGTTGCACTGTATGTTCTCCCCAG
>NYYH01000091.1 GCA_002686705.1 Bacteroidota bacterium | reverse complement strand
CGTCCCATGGAAAAAGAGTCCTCTAAAACCCACTGCCGATAGGGTTCACAAAATACAGGCCACTGATCCTGAATACCAAAGTCCTCTAAAAGTTTCTGACGTTGTTTTTCAGATGTCACCGTTGCAATTCGATCTACCATTCCGTTTGGAAATGCCACTTCCTTCTCGATCCATCGAGCTAGTTCTGAATCATTCAATTCTGCTAAACCAACTACAGCATCTTTGGAAACCTTTCCATTTCCTGGGAGATTATCACAGGACATTACCGT
The DNA here is from genome assembly GCA_002686705.1 of Bacteroidota bacterium. The sequence goes on along the minus strand of NYYH01000091.1, from coordinate 7,959 downwards.
GAAAGGAGGAATGCCTGCCTGGCGTCGTTGCTTGAGAGCTTGAACCAAAGCACCGAAAACGCTTGTGGAGTTCTCAAGGTTTTTAGAATCGGCAACCATTTGAGGATGTTCCGGATTAAATTCTCCTGTGGCAGGGTCAATGAAGTAACCTCCTTCGGTGATTGTCATTGAAACAATCCTCACTCTGGGATCTTGGAGAGCCTTAACCAAAGAGGTGTTGTTTTCATCAACAGGCATAAAATCAATCATCGAGCCTGAAATTCTTGCCAGATTCTTTTTCGGATCCAGTTCCACAATCGTGGAAAGGAAATCCTGTTTCAGCAGAGAATCTCGCATCAGAGCATCATGAGGCATCACTCCTGATCCAATGATTGCCCAATCTTGGTCTATTCCTTGATTAAATAAATCATCAAGATACAGACCTTGGTGAGCCCTGTGAAAATTCCCTGTACCAATATGAACGATTCCTGGTTTAAGATCCTCCGCATGGTATAGAGGTTTTATGATATGCTCAGGGAGTTGTTTTAATGAATCACGGGAAGGTGAATAGGGCATTTCAGTTTCTAGAGGTTTGTGAATTACTTCAAAAATTCCTGATCTTGATTATTTTTCAACTCATCCAGTTCCCACCATCGACATTGAGGGTTTGGGCCGTAATGTAATCTGCATCTTCGGATGCAAGAAAAACAGCTGCACCTTCAATATCTTGAGGTATACCCATTCTTCCTAAGGGGACATCCTCACCAACAAGTTTCTTTTTTTCTCCATGTGGCCGATTCTCATATTTTGCAAAAAGTCCGTCTACGACATCCCACATAGGAGTATCGATGACTCCTGGTGCTATTCCATTTACATTGATCCTGTATTCTGACAAAGCCAAGGCTGCGGACTGAGTGTAGCTAAGAACTGCAGCTTTGCTGGCACAATAATGGGAAACCAATGCCTCTCCCCTTCTTCCCGCTTGGGAAGAGAGGTTGATGATCTTCCCTTTTGTATTTTGATCCACCATCTTTTGTGCTGTTGCCTGCATCATAAAAAACATCCCTTTCACATTGATTTCGAAGATTCGATTAAAGCTGTCGCGTGAGGAATCCAGTAGGGGAGCCATTTCAAAAATGGCTGCATTGTTGAAAAGGATGTCCACTCTAGAGAAATGGTTGATGCACAGATCAAGGGTTTTTCGAATTTCTTTTTGCTGAGACACATCCATTTGAATCGAAATAGCTTCTCCCTCAAGATTTTTGATCTCTAATGAAGTGTTATCTGCACTCTTTCCGTCAATGTCAGCAACAATGCAGCGAGCTCCCTCCTGTGCATAACGAATGGCTACAGCTCTGCCAATTCCGCTTCCTCCACCAGTGATGATTGCTACTTTATTTTTTAATTTCATAAAAAGATAATAATATGAATTTTTATAAAATAATTTATTTAATCATTTGATAGCACCAAATGTTAAGCCTGCTACTAATTGCTTCTGACTAAACCAACCTAGGATCATAATTGGTAATATAGCCATTACTGATGCCGCAGAAAGCTTGGCCCAGAATAAACCCTCTGGGCTTGAGAAAGAAGCAATAAAAACTGATAATGGTGCTGAATTAGTTGAGGTGAGCATTAAAGTCCAAAAAGCTTCATTCCAACACAATATAACGCTTAAAAGAAAGGCTGATGAAATACCTGGCAAGGACAAAGGTAAAATAATATGAGTAATTTCACTATAAATTGTTGCACCATCGATTTGAGAAGATTCAACTATTTCATAGGGTATTTCCACGAAATAATTATAAAGGAGCCATACCAGGATAGGTAAATTTGTTAAAGTTAAAATTATGATCATTCCAGTTAAGGTGTCCATTAATTTTATATCTCGAAAAATGATGTACATTGGCACTAATACTCCAACTGCAGGCATCATTTTTGTGGATAAAATCCATAAAAGAATGAAATCCTTGTATTTGTTTTTTATAAATGCAAGAGACCAAGAAACTGGAATTGATAATAAAATTGCTAAAAAGGTAGATCCTAATGAAATCGTAATAGAATTGACAGCATATTTAAAATAGTTACTTCTTTCTTGAATTTCAAAATAATTTGATAATGTAAAATTAAAAATAAAACTTGGTGGAAACTTGATTGCTTCCATCTCTGTTTTAAAACTTGTGATGAACATCCAAAAAATTGGAAAAAACAAAAGTATTCCAATCGACCAAGTAATGATATTTACAATAATTTTTAAAATCATTTCATATGTTTTTACTCATAATCTTAATCAGAAAAATGGCAACGAAATTTGCCAGTATAACCGCTATCAAGCCGCCTGCAGAGGATTCACCTACGTCAAAATTTTGAAGACCTTTTTGAAAAATCAAAAAAGGTAAGTTGGTTGTCTCTGTTCCAGGACCACCATTTGTTGCAATTGATATTTCTGCAAACACAGCTAAGAAGAAAATTGTCTCTATCAATATAACAACATTTATTGAACGAAGTATATTGGGTAATATGACAAGCAAGGATATTTGAAAAGGATTTGCTCCGTCAATTTTAGCAGATTCCAAGATGGTCTTATCTACAGATTTTAAACTTGTAAGGATTAATAATGTTGAAAAAGGAACCCAGGTCCAAGCTAACATGGCAATAATGGAGCCTAATGGATATTCATTCAAAAAATCGATCCCCTCAAAATTTAACATATTTAAAATGAAAGTAATAAATCCATTAATAGGGTCCATCATTAAATTTTTCCAAAGTAGTGCGGAAACACTTGGAATAATTAAAAATGGTGAAATATAGAGTAATTTAACAAAATTTGGTAAAAAAATATCAGAATTTAGTAATGTGGCAAATAAAAAACCAAAAATTACAGTAATCAACAATAAAGATAATACTATTAAAAAAGTATTTAATATGGCGTCATAAAATGCCTCATCAAATATAAAAAAATCATAGTTCATCCAACCAGCATACCCTGTTGGTGAACCATCTAGCATGTTATAGCTTTGAAAAGAGAAATATACTGTAAGTGAGAGGGGTATAATAATCCAAAGTAACAGTAAAACAATGGTGGGGGTTAAAATTAATTTTCCGTAAAAAGATCGTGTATGTCTCATAAGTGATAAACTGGCCCAATAAAGCATTGGGCCAGTTGCAATTGATTTATTTTATATATCCACCTTTTTTCAATAATTTATAAGCAGATTTATTTGCAGATTTTAATGCATCATTGACGGATTTTCTCCCTGCAAGAGCAGCAGAGAATTGTCTTCCAGCTTCAGTGCCGATGGCCTGAAATTCGGGAATAGTCATGAACTGCACACCAATGTATGGTTTTGGTTTTAATGTTCCATTCATTGATGGATCTGCAGCTTTCATAGCACCAAGTGTAAGTCTAGCAAATGGAGCATTATTTAGATACATAGCGTTGGTATAAGTAGAAGTCCTTGTACCTGGAGGTACATTTGACCAACCATGTTTTTCAGCAACCAACTTTATGTAGTCTTTTGACGTAGCCCACATAATAAACTTTTTAGCCGCAGCCTCTTTCTGGGTTCCTGCAGGAATTGCAATGGCCCAAGACCACAACCATCCACCTTTTTCTGTTACAGCGCTTGGGGCAAGTGCAAAATTGACTTTATTATAAACCGTACTTTCTTCCTTGTTCGTTACAAAACTAGCTGCAACAGTAGCATCTATCCACATGGCACACTTACCCTGATTGAATAGTTTTAAATTCTCATTAAAACCATTATTTGGCGCGCCCTTAGGTCCATAATTTTGAACTAGATCAACATAAAAGCTAACTGCATGTGTCCAGGCGGGACCAGTCAATTGCGGGTTCCATTTATCGTCAACCCACCTGGCTCCAAATGCATTTGCAACAGTCCCAATAAAAGCTGCATTTTCCCCCCAACCAGGCTTACCCCTTAAACAGATTCCGTTAACTTCTGGTGGGTTATGCAATGCTTTGGCGAACTTGTATATTTCGCCCCAAGTGGGTTTGTCTGGCATTATCAAACCTTTTTCAGCAAAAAGGTCTACACGGTACATTGTAAAAGAACTTTCACCATAAAATGGTGATGCATATAAAACTCCATCATGAGAAAGCCCATTCCTAACCGCGGGTAAAATATCATCGATGTCAAACTTAGATGGCAAATCATTCATTGGAACCAACCACCCTTTCTCACCCCACATAGGGGCCTCGTACATACCAATGGTCATGATGTCATATGCACCACCTTTATTGGTAATATCTAGTGTCACTTTCTGACGTAACACATTTTCTTCCATGAATTGAAAATCTAGTTCAATTCCTGGATTCTTGTTTGTGAAATCTGATGACAATTTTTGCATTCTAACCATGTCACCATTGTTTACGCTCACAATAGTAAGTTTTTCTGCAAATACAGTAAAACTGAATGTAATAAAAGTTAACATTAAAATTAGATTTTTCATTATAATCCTTTATTTATTAAAAATTATATTTTAGGTTTGCAAATGTGTTGTGTAATTACATATTACCTCCTTTATTATTAAAAATTTAACTGATCTAAAGTTTTGATTGCTTTTTGTCCATTTTCAGATTCAGGGTCAAGTACTTTGACTCTATTTAAAAACAACACTGCGTTTTCATCTTTTTTTTTATTAGCTAAATTTATTGCACCATTTACTGCTAGTTTGATGTATTGTTCATCTCTATTTATTATTTTGAAAGAATCTTTTTCCCAATAGTATTTTAAATCATCATCTTCATTCCAGTCACTATAAACTTCATCCCATGTAAATTGCGACTGATCAAACAAGTGTGGTTCTAATAAATGTTCAGCAACTTCATAACCTTTTGGTTGAAATCTGTTATCAAGTGAAATCCTGAATTTATCAGTGGTCTTATTGGGTAAAGCACCATGTATTGTATTAACATGAAACAATAACAAATCACCGGCTTCATAATTGGTGGTAAATATAGAATCCTTGAATTTATTTATATCTACTTTTAAGTTTCCTGCGCCTAATGAGAATTTATGATTATTTTTTTCTCTATGGGTAGAGGGAATAACAGCAAGTCCTCCTAAATCAATGTCGCAATCACCAAGTGGTATCCAACTTGTATATTGTTTGTCACTTTGGAAATGGACAAAATCCTGATGGAATGGCGTTGTATGCAGTATAAATTGAGGGAACCATATCCGGAGTATTTTTTGTGGAATTGGGAAAACTCCATTTTCAAAAAGATTTGAAAGGATATTGATTAATTCAGGCCAGTGACCTGAATTGTGGAAACTTCTTAATTTATATATTTGATGATAAACATTAACATAAACTATTTCACCCTCGGTGCAACGTTTGTCAATATTTGCTATTCCATCGATAGATTCGGTATCTTTTTCGAGCCATCCATTTATCTGCAAAATATCACATATATCTTTTCTTAGACTTAAAATTCTATCTTTACTAAGGACTCCTTTAAAGAAAAGATATCCTTCTTCATCCATTCTTTTCTTCAATCGGTTTTTGTTTGAAAGAATCCCTGATGAATCTTTTATTTCTAGCAAATTAATCATTATTAATAAAAATTTTATATTTAGGCTTAATTATGAATTAAATATTTTATTTAAATATAAATATATTTTCTTAATTTCTGAGCGATTAGAACTATTTTTTAAATTGCTCATCCATGAATACGATCCCTCCATTAGAAGATCTGAATAGAAAATCAATATTGAACATATTGTTTAATAGCTTATTTCGTTGGCAGGTGTCAAGATTAATTTTTATTGCCCTTTGGACTAATATCTTTTATTTTTTTAAAATCATTTTGAAAAATCATTTAAGTTATTCAGTTCTAATTAAATCAATCATATGCTGATAATAATCAAATTCGTTTTTTCTTGCTAATGATAATTATTCTTTATAAACTAGCACAACAACTTTTAATAATAAATAAATTCATATTGTAAAATATATATTGATTATTTCTACTTTTAATAAATTATTAATGAGTAATCATGAATAAATTAAAATTAGGTATTGCTGGAGTGGGTTCGGTTGTGAGAGAAATTTACCAATATTTGTATTTTAGTAGTCATTATTCCCAAAGTTTAAAAATAATTGCTGTAGCTGATCCTAATGAAGAATATAGAAACTGGTTTTGTGATAAATATAATATCAGTAAAAAGTTTAGGTACGAATCATATGAAGAAATGGTTAAAGAGTGTGATCTCGATGTTGTGCATGTCAATACTCCAGATAATTTACATATAGAACCAACTCTATATTGTCTCAATCATGGTATAGATGTCCAAATGCCAAAACCTACTTCAAAAAAAATTAAAGAAGTACATTTGATGATTGAAACAGCTAAAAAAAATAAACGTATATTTGGTGTGGACTTTCATAAAAGAGATGATCCCAGACTTATAGAATTAGCCAAAAGATACAAAACTGGTAGGTATGGAGAGTTGCAAATAGCAGATTGGTGGATGGTTGATGCTTTAAAGGTTGCAGACCCAAACCATTCTCCAAAATTCTTTGCATCAAGTGATTTTGCAGAAAAAAACAATCCTGCCTCATTTCTCACTGTACATATGATCGATTCGTTAATGATGGTTGTAGATTTGGTGCCTGAAAAAGTAAAAGCAATTGGATTTTCTCAGAAAATGCCCTCCTTGAGTCCAAAACCTGTTTTGGGTTATGAATTAATTGATACATCAGTAACTTTTAAAAATGGCTCAATTGCTCATATTATTACTGGGTGGCATTTACCAAATTCTGCACCTGATTTGACTGTTCAATCCAGCAGAATGATATGTACTGATGGATGGATTGATTTGCCTGCTGAAAGCGGAGGTTTTGTTGAAATCCATCCTGAAGGTCATCTTTGGGCAAATCCTTTATTTAGGACCTTTGAAGAAAACGGAAATGTATCAGGATTTGGGATTAGCTATCCTGGTAAAATATTTAAGAACATCCTTGACTTTAGAAATGACAAATTATCCGATGAGAACTATGAATTCATGTTAAGTCCTTTTCAAACTGGTTTTTTTACTACTCTAGTCTTAGAAGGAATTGAAAATAGTTTAAATCATCCATTATCCTCAAATAATGGTGTCACTTTTGGGTCTGAAGTTGATTTGAACGATATTTTGAACAAGGAATTGGGTCCCAAAATTTCAAAAAATTATCAAAAGTAATATCATCTAAAGATGAATATATTTCTGAGAACTCATAAATTTGATGATTTTGATAGAGTTGAGTTCATTTATCAGTTGGTTTGTCTTTGCAGCAATGATTCATTAACGAAATCATTATCTGCCTTATCCGAGTGTAATTACAAGCATAAATTCAAAGCTATTTTTTCAAGGAAGTTTTCCTGGGATTAATAACTTGAATGCGTGCTGAAACACGGTTCAGGAAAATAGACACCGCCTAGCCGTGCCTAAGTACGAAGGGCTGTAGGCCTCTATCGATGCGGTGGTGATGGAAAGGCTGCGCCAGTAGGCCAGCCCTGTTAGCCCGGTAACCGACGAGGTGCTCAATACCAGGTTGATTGGGATCTAAGAATTGGATGCTCCAGGAGGATAGCCCCCAGTGGGGGGCACAGACCCCCACCCCCATTTATATAAAGTAGTTAGCCTCATTTGCACCCTGACAACAACTCATCCTTTTGTCATCTCCAATTGCACTGACATTACCGTCAGCCAGGTTGTTGATGAGGTACTCTACACTGGGCTACTTGAGATGCAGGAGTTGGATCCTCCGGGATAGGTCCCCACAGGGCGCACTAGGCCCCACCCCCTTTTACATAAAGTAGTTAGCTGCATTTATTCCTGCACAGTTCATTTTGACCAAAGCTTATGCAGCGCACACGCGCCACACCGTTCTATGGGGCCCACAATCGAGAAAAGCAAAGGCTGTGCTCTGGATCTCCATACAACGGTGGGAAAAACGGTGGCCGTTTCAGGT
>NYYH01000068.1 GCA_002686705.1 Bacteroidota bacterium | reverse complement strand
TCCAAACTTTAATTAGATGCCTATTCCGGAATTCAGTTCATACATCTCGATCAGGCCAGGATTCCTATGTATCGAAGGGCGGCCCCTTGGGTGGCCTTGGGTTCTCCATTAGCCTGTGCATCTGGGTCATGGGGGTAATTTGATAATTTGGCAGGGTTTTGGTCAGGCGCGGAAAAGTGTTGGCTGGGTAAGGGTATTGAACTCATCAACCGTCTTTTGGGCTTTTAATTCATCAAGATCATTGATTACGGTCTTAATTCCGATTTCAGAAAGAGCAAGTGCGCAGGCTTTTCCCATTCCTTGTCCTCCTCCCGTAATAATGGCTTTTTTTTCTTTTCCAATTCACCCTCTGACTGAAAAGCTACTATTTTTATTTAATTCCCTTTTTCTGGAATAAAAACCTATATTTAATTTTTTCTTAGTGTAAGCAGCTTTGAACTGTATGGGGTGTTGATCATGATCTACACCATTTTCACAGTTATCAATCAATTCTGTCATCATACATGCGGCTATAGAAGCATTTTTAAACTGATTCCCACTAGTTCCAATGGCCATATAAAATCCTTCAAGATCTGATTTATCATAAATGGGAATCCAGTCGTCTGAAACGTCATAAAGGTCCACAACTCCCTTGGTTCTAATGGGTATTCCTATTTGTTCAAAACGTTTAGCTAGTCTCATAACCTGAGCATTCCATTGAATTTCTGTCACATCTCTATTAAATTCATCAGGATCATCAATCCATTGCCTTTGGTCACATTCTGGATCTTCGCTGCCAACTAAAATTGCATTTCCAGGAGCTGGCCTATAGTAGCATCCTACATCACCATCATTCATTATTTTCCCGTTCTTTTCGAAATTAAACCCTTTTGGTGCCGGCACATGATGGACTTCATGACGAAGTGCACGAGTGCCAACATTCATACCTTCAATTACACCAGCCATTTTATTGATAATTTTTGAATGAGGACCTGCCACATTGACCACAATGGGAGAATTGATTCGCGTCCCATCATCTAACTCAACACCTGAAACTCTATCTTTGTTTTTAAGAATTCGGACCACCTCTCTATTGAATACAAATTTTCCTCCTTTTGCTTCCGAAGCTACCTGAAGATTATGTGTTGCCAATTGTGGGTCATTAATATAACCACCATCAGGATTCCATATGGCTTCAATGATTTTTTTTCCAGATTTTTGATTAAAAAGTGGATCCTCAGGTCTCCTCACAGGCCAATATGAATCTAAATTAATGCTTGGAAAAGTTTTAATTATTATTTCAGCATCCCATATTTCATAAGTTACACCAACTTCATCATATAGTTTCTTAACTTTCCCAAAATGAGAACTTTTGTCTCTAAGAAATACAACACCTGTTTGAAAAAATTGAGCCATTCCCCTTGGATCTAAAGTTCCTATGTAATCGTTCCAATTTTTCCAGTAATGAGCTCCTTCATAAGCCATTGCTACTCCTTCCCATGAAGAATAACTAAATCTTATACATGCACAGGAGTTGCTTGTAGAGCCATAACCAGAGGCAGGGAGTTTGTCTACATTTATTGTTCTGTATCCTTTTTTATTGAGCTCGAAAGAAATATTTGCACCTATAATTCCTGATCCTATAATCGTAACATCTGTTGAATGTTCCATTGATATTTATTTATATTTTAAAAAAATTGGTCAAGATATTCAGGAACGAAGTCTTTCGGGTGAAAGGTCAGAGGGGTTGACGCCTAATGCCGTTACCTCTTCAGGAAATTCTTGTTTTAAGACGAGTGCCGCAGCTACTCTTGAAAGAGCAGGAGAAGTCTGAATGCCATACCCCCCTTGTCCGGCAAGCCAGAAAAAACCAGGATGGTCCGGATCGTACCCAACAACCGGTGTTTTGTCTGCAACAAAACTTCTCAATCCTGCCCATGTTTTTGAGGCGCTTTTTATAGGGAAATCCAAGGCCTTTTCGATGCGTTCGACTGCCAGGGCCAGGTCCCAATCTTGCGGTCTTGCATCTTGAGGTTCAACAGGAGTTTCATCTGCTGGTGAACCAAGCAAATGCCCCCCTTCTGGTTTGAAATAGAAAGACTCTTCGACATCCACGACCGCTGGCCATGTTCTGCAATTGATGTCAAGAGGAGGCTCAAAAAGCATTGCGGTTCTTCTTTTCGGGACAAGACTGACAGGAGCAATCCTGCAATTTAGAGCGACTTGATCCGCCCAAGCACCTGCGGCATTGATCAAGATTTCGGTATGGATATGAGTTTTTTCTAAAAAAGCTTTCCAGCTATTTCCGTCTTTTTCAGCTTTCAGGAGTTTATGTTCAGTCAAGATTTCTCCGCCGGAGTTTCGAATGTCTCTCAAAAACCCCTGATGCAGGACATCCACGTCGATATCCTGGGATTTGGGCTCAAGCACTGCTGACGCAAAATAATCCTTCCGGAGGGAAGAAACCAATTCCAGAGTCTCTTGCTGCTCTAGCCATTTCACAGTCGGACAAAGTTCTTGAATTTCCTGAAAAAAGATTTGAAGTTTCTCCAACTGGTCTTCACGGGCTAACATCAAAACCCCCCTTGGAAGAACAAGAGGATGATCAGCAAATCCTGCAGGGGGATTTCTAAAGAATTCGCCACTCGCATTGGTCAGGGCGCGAATGACACGATTGCCATAACTCGCTGCAAAAAGAGCTGCAGAACGACCCGTTGAATGATAACCAGGTTGCCCCTCCATCTCCAACAATAGGACCTGCCCTTGTCCTGAAAGTCGATAAGCAATGGAAGCTCCTGCAATGCCAGCTCCAATTACCAAAAAATCACATCGATGTCCTGTTTTGACCATGAAGGGGGGTTGAATTATATTTTGATAAGAATGGTTTTCATTGTTTCCCCAAAAGATGAATTTTACTTAAAAATTTTTAATTTTTTCGAGATAATTATTTTCAGCTTTTTTTACTGCATCTTCATCTAGCTCAAATCCTAAACCTGGTCCCTTTATCACATTTAATGAACCTCCATCTAATTTAAGATTTGGCGCAGAAATAATATCGCTTGTTAGTAAGTGATTCATATACTGATTTCCATCATCTAGATTAGTAACAAGTGCACCTGCCTGATTAGAAGCACATGTAGTAATACCTGTTTCATGTAATCCATGAATACAAATGTTTATTCCAGCAGCTTCTGCTACAGCTGCAGCTTTTAAAAATCCTAATATTCCACCCGTCTCATGGATACCAAGAACGATTAAATCTGCAGCACCCAGTGTTACGGCATTAAGTACATCAACCGAATTAAAAACACTCTGATCAGCAGCTATTGATATGGGACTAAGTTGTCTTATCTGTTGAAGCGTCTTTAAATTCTGGTGCCCACATGGCTGTTCTATCATCTCAACATCATATTGATTCAGTTTTCCAATCATTCGATTTGCGGTTATTGGGTCCCATGCTTCATTAGGATCAAAACGAAGTCTTATTTCAGGGCCTACAGCATTTCTTACTTGTTTAACTATTTCTTTGTCTATTTGTTCTCCCCGGCCCACCTTGCCGTATATGACCTTATGACCCTCGCTGGCAAAGATCTTTGCATGATTTGCGAGTTCTTCTGGAGTTTCTCCTTGTATGAAACCAAAGTAGTCGATGCTATGGCGTAAAGATCCCCCAAGAATTTCATGAACAGGAATATCAAGAGTCTTGCCTAAAGCATCCCACATAGCTAATTCTAGTCCTGTTAATATTTGAGCTCCAAAACGTGGTGCACTGCAAAGCGCTTGTGCTTGAAACATGTTGAAATAGCATTTTTTCATTAACCTTTGTATGTCACAAACCTTCTCATCAATTAAATATTCAGAAGCTTTATCGATTAAAGCTTTTACAGCATATGAATCTGGTGTAGAAATACTTTCACCATAACCAATAATTCTATCCGATGTTTCAAGTTCAACAAGAATAACTTCAGCTCCTAATGTAATACCAGCAGACCAAAAATATGGTTTTTTATTTGTTACCAATAAAGGTTTTGATTTGATTTTTTTGATGATCATTTCTTTTATCTTGACAGAGTGAAATATTAGATATATAAAAGAATTAGCAAAGATGCAAGAATTATTTTTAATTCTTACATCTTAATATTCTTACTAAATTATAGCGAAATTTAGTGAGACAATTATAAATCAGTTATAGGAGATATATATGTTTAGATTCAAAGTAAAATTGGGGATTATTTTATTTAGTTCAATTTTTTTATTTAGCTCATTTTTAAATGCAGCTGAAACTCCATTTCAAACTGGCATATTGAAAGTAGCCCTAAATGGTGATATGCCAATGACAGGTTTGGATGATAATGGGGAATTGATTGGAACAGATGGAAGTCTAATGGTACATATTGCCACTTCTTTAGGGTTAAAAGTTGAGCCTAAATTGATGGACTGGTCTGCAGAAATTCAATCAACTAAGCAAGGAAAAACAGACATAATGCATGGAGCAATGGGCTGGATTGAGCCACGGACTAAAATAATGCTTTTGACAGATCCCATTTATTATTTTGGAACAGGTTTGACTCAGAAAAAAAATCTTAATGTTAATACCTTTGAAGGTATGAAAGGTAAGTGTGTATCAACAGTATCTGGATTTACCCTTGTTCCAGAATTAAAAAAAGTTGACGGAATTGGGGAAGTCAAACTTTATGATACGACCGATGGTGTCATGAAGGACTTAATTTCTGGGAGATGCGACATAGCTATTCTTGATCCTCCCTTAATTCAGCTTGCAATCAACAACAATCCAGATTGGAATTTACATCAATTAGAGTTAAAACCACAGCCAAGTCGTTATCCAATTATGTCTCAGAAATATAATGTTATTTTTGGAATAAATAAAAAATTACCTTGGCTTTATGATGCTGTTAATAAAGAAATTGCAAAAATATGGGCATCATGTCTTAACGTAAAATCCATGGCAGCATATGGTTTATCAGATAAAAGCTGGTTTCAGCCTCCACCAAGTGAATCAAATATAAGGATTGGAGTTGACCGTCCAAAAAATTGGGAAGCTCCTAGTGGTGATCATTGTTTTTTAAAAAGATAAATAATCCTCCCTTCTGCGCACAAAATTTGTGCGCACTTCTTTTTTAATTGTTAAAATAAAATAAATGGATCCTTTAGTTAAAATTGTCGATTTATATAAGAATTATGGCACTCTTGAGGTTTTAAAAGGTATATCTACAACTGTAGAAAAAGGTGAAAAGCTATCGATTATTGGTCCAAGTGGTTCAGGTAAAACAACACTGTTAAGATGTATTAATTTCCTAGAAAAGCCAACTTCAGGTCACATTTATGTTGATAACACACTTATAGGTGAGAAGGAAGTAAATGGGAAATATGTTCATTTAAGTGATAAAGAGTTAGCTAAAGAAAGAGCAGAAATTGGATTTGTTTTCCAACGTTTCAATCTTTTTCCTCATTTAACAGCTCTCGAGAATGTAACAATTGCTCCGAGAAAAGTACTTGGTCTAAATAATGACGAAGCCAATGAAATAGCTGCGGACATGCTAGAAAAGGTTGGTCTATCACACAAATCTAACGAATATCCTGAAAGATTATCCGGCGGCCAACAACAAAGGGTTGCAATAGCAAGAGCTCTTGGAATGCAACCAAAACTTATGCTATTTGACGAAGCCACTTCAGCACTAGATCCTGAATTAATTGGTGAAGTTTTAAAAGTTATGAGGCAATTAGCTGAAGAAGGAAGAACAATGATTATAGTTACACATGAAATTCAATTTGCTGAGGAAGTCTCTGATAGGGTTATATTTATGGATGAGGGAATAATTGTTGAAGAAGATGATCCTAAAAAAATATTTTCACAACCTAAACATGAAAGAACAAAATCCTTTCTTAGCCAAATTCTCGATCGCGGATAGTTTTAATAATGGAATTTATTTATAAACTTCTGGAATGGACACCTAAAGTACTTCCTGTACTCTTGAAATCTGCAGTAGTTACATTAGAAGTTACAATTGGGTCATTATTTATTGCACTAATTTTAGGGATCATTGTAGCTTTAGCTAGAATTTCTCGGTTAAAAATAATTTCATATCCAGCCTTGATCTATACGGACTTAATGCGGGGAACTCCTGCATTAGTTCAGTTATTCATAATTTATTTTGGGCTATCAGATTTAGGGATAGAATTTGAACCCAAAATGGCTGCCATTATTGGTTTGGGATTAAACGGTGCAGCATATGTTGGTGAAATTTATAGAGCAGGTATAAAAGCTATCCATATAGGACAGATGGAAGCAGCATTAACTTTAGGGATGACTCCCATTAATGCCATGAGATTTATTATAATGCCTCAAGCAATTAGAATTGTTCTTCCCCCACTTTGTAATTATGCAATTTTACTTGTTAAAGATACAGCGATTATTTCAACTATTGCAGCCCCTGAAGTGATGTTTGAAGCCAGAAGAATTGTACAAGCCACCTTTATGCATAGTGTTAGTGGACAAATATACTTAATTGCAGCATTTATCTACTTGATAATTACTATACCAATGTCATTTGTTACAAAACAATTAGAAAAAGCCAAAGATGCTTGGACATAATTAAAACACTTAAAAAAATATGATTGAATTTTTAGAAGGTTACGAGGATTATTTTGAAGATTGGGTATGGGAAATGAGTATCGCTTCATTACTTACACTGGAATTAATGTTATTTTCATTTTTATTGGCATGTTTCTTAGGACTTATTATAGCATTATTAAGAATATCAAAGAATAAATATGTTAGCAATTTCTGTAAAATTTACATCGGATTTTTTAGAGGTGTACCAGTACTTGTAATTCTTTATTGGATTTATTTTGCGATGCCTGAATTAGGTTATGAAGTATTAATGATTTCATCATTTACTGCAGCAATACTTGGTTTAGGTATACATGGTTCTGCTTTTATGGCAGAAGTTTTTCGTTCTGGAATACAAGCTTTAAATATTGGTCAAATGGAGGCATCTCTTTCATTAGGAATGACTCCGCTTAATGCCTTGAGATATATTATTCTACCACAAGCCATCAGAATTGGTTTGCCTCCAACAGCAAACTTTGCTGTAGGCCTTTTAAAAGAAACTGCTTTATGTTCGATTATAGCTGTTCCAGAACTTATGTTAAGAGCAAAAGATGTTGCTTCTTCAAGTTTTCTTCCAATGCAGGCATTTGTTATGGCTGCTGTGTTTTATTACATAATGAGTTTCCCTATGATGAGACTTGTTGATTACCTTGAAAAAAGTATGGGCAAGAGTACCTTATAATTAGTTTGTCTGTTTTTAATAATTATTTTATTCCTGAAATGTAATATGAAAATTGATAAAGTTGAACTTATTCCAGTTTCCGTTCCATACAAACATGATGAAATAAGTTCCAGGGTATCTCGCTCAGGAATTACTGAAATAATAATTAAAATCACAACTGATAATGGTTTAGTAGGATGGGGAGAATCTCCTAGAATTGCCAGTGCAGAAGTTATTCTGAAAGCAATTGAGTCAATGATACCTATGATGCTAAATCAAGACCCTTGGCAAAACCAACTACTTGAAAAAAATGTTTATCATGATTCTAATTGGCAGTGGTCCCAGATGACTGCAAATTTGGCATATGGTGGTGTTGATATGGCTTTATGGGATATCTACGGTCAGGAAACAGGTTTGCCTATATATAAACTTTTAGGAGGAAATCTTAGAGAATATGTTGATTACTTTTATTATTTGCAATGGGATGAACCAGATCATTTGCTCAAACAATGTACAGAAGGTCTAGATAAGAATTATGATGTTTTCTATATGAAAATTGGGGTAAATGAAATAATAGAAGAGGAAATGATCAGGCAAGTCAGATCGATAATTGGGAATGATAAAAAGATCAGGCTAGACATAAATATGGCATGGGACGTTCCAAAAGCGAAAAAACTAATTAATAAATGGCATGAAAAATATAATCTTGATTTTGTTGAAGCTCCAGTACCCATTCAACCGCTAAATCTGATGAAAGAAGTAAATGATAAAGTTGATGCTTCCCTATGTATAAATGAGGGACTTTGGCAAGAATCAGAATTTTACAACATTATAAATAATAAATGTGCAGATTTTCTTTGTTGTAGTCATTATTTTGTTGGAAGCATCAGGAAATTTGTAAATTTAGCTAATTACTCCAATTTTATGGGTTGGCAAATATGTAAACACACTCATGGAGAGCTTGGACTTACTGCAGTGATTGGTCAACACCTAATGTTAGCAATTCCAAACGCATGTGATGGTCATCAACAAACTGCTCAAAATATGGCGGATGATATACTATCTGAAGAAATACCCATTACCAATAGTAATTCATGGGGGTTGATAGACAAACCTGGTTTAGGAGTAAATGTAGATGAGGATAAATTAGAATTCTATCATAAGAAATTTCTTGAAAACGGAGAATATCTGCTTTATGGAAATAAATTTCCAATTGCTTGATCATGGTTAAAAAACATTTATCAACCAATAAAATCATTAAATTTTATCAGGAAAATGGATATTACTTCCCACTTAATGTGTTTAATGATGATGAAATTGATTATTTTCTTAGTCAATTAACCTTAATTGAATCATCTGGTTCTGAAAAAATTAATTCAGAACTAAGATTTAAATCTCATCTGGTTTTTCCTTTTTTGTCAGATATCGTAAGAAATTCAAAGATTTTAGATATTGTGGAACTCATTTTAGGTCCTAATATTTTGGTGTGGGGTAGTGGCTTTTTTATTAAAGAACCTCAAAGTGATTCTTTCGTTAGCTGGCATCAAGATTCTAATTATTGGGGCCTTTCTCATAATAATGTTACGACCGCATGGATTGCTTTTTCAAGTAGTAATACTAAATCTGGTTGTATGAAAGTGATTCCAGGATCTCATGAGAGTGAAATCATGGGGCATGCTGATAAACCACATAAAAATAATTTGCTAAGTAGAGGACAAAGCATCACTAATCTGAAAAATGAACATCTGGCTAAGGATTTGATATTGGAAAGAGGTCAAGTTTCCCTGCACCATGTCGGGATAGCACATGCTTCCGAACCTAACTTTTCATCTGAAAGAAGAATAGGTTTTGCTATAAGATATATTCCACCATACATCAAACAAACTACTGGTAACATAGACTCTGCTACTTTAGTTAGAGGAACTGACGAATATAATCATTTTTTGGTTGAACCTATTCCTTCTACTAATTTTGATCATAAGGCAAATTTATTTAGAATAAATATCTGGGATAACGCTAAAAAATTTCTTATGAAAAAATGAAACTTCAAAAAATCTATATATGTCAAAAATCGAAAGTGTTAAAGTATTTTATTTTCGATATCCTTTCCCTGAACATATTAATTATGTTTACAGTGGTGGAAAGGTGGAAAATATGGACTTGGCATTAATAAAGGTTACTGATGAAAATGGTGAATATGGACTAGGCGAAGTGACTCATGGCCAGTTTTGTTATGAGCCTGTTGTTGGAATGGTTAAACATTTTAATCAATTACTAGTTGGTCATCAAATTTCAAAAATTAATCGAGCCTGGGAAATCATGTACCAATCAAGTATTTTTTGGAACAGACAAGGCCTTGGTATTGGCGTGATGGGAGGTATCGATATTGCCCTGCATGACTTGTATGCCAAACAAATTGGGATACCGGTTTATCAATTGCTTGGAGGATTAACCCGTTCACATACAAGAATATACGCAAGTAATGGGCTTTTTGATACATATGAACCTCTTATTGAAGATGCACTAAAGGCATATAGTCTTGGATTCAGAGCTTATAAAATGCGTGTTACCAATCCAGATAATGCTGTATTATTAGTTGATAAGTTATTTCATGAAATGAAAGGAAAGATTGATATTATTGTTGATGCTGTTCAAGGTTCGTGTGCTACTCCTTGGTCCGTTAATATTTCTAAGAAACTCGGAAAAGAGCTTGAAAAATATAATATCCTTTGGTTTGAAGAACCAGTTAGAGTCGAAAACATAGATGGTTATCTTGAGGTTAAAAATCACTGCAATATAAATATTGCTGGAGCTGAAAGTTTACCAACAGCTGATTCATTTCGGCAATACATTGAAAAGAATACTTTTGACGTTGTTCAATTTGATATTGCAACTACTGGATTTACTGAGGGAAGAAAAATCGCAAATTTATGTTCAATTTATCAAAAACCTTTAGCTATACATTCCTGGGGATCAATAATAAGTATCCTATCAGGCATCCATATGTCCCTAGTTACAAATAATTGTGCTTACACTGAATATGGATTTATGGATCAACCATTTAATGAATATCTATCAAATAAAGAATACACTATTGATA
Organism: Bacteroidota bacterium; assembly: GCA_002686705.1. Next base: position 658 of record NYYH01000068.1, on the reverse strand, counting down.
ATGGAGTTTTTTCTTCAAATCAACTAGGACCTGGTTTAGGTGTAAGTTATAATTCAAAAATTGAGGAAATGTATCCATATGATTCTAAATCAAAAAATACCATGATTTCTTTTGATGAATCATATTTAGAATTATAATATTTTTTAGATTAAACATCATATCTAGTTTGTAAAACTGTAAAAATTATTGAGGATATATTCCTAATTACCCCAAGAAATCTATCTCCAATCATGAAATCTTGTTAACCAAATTCTTTCACGAGTATAGGGACAGGATGTTCAACATGATCAAAGAAGCTGTTTTGTTCACCCCCTTGATCAAAGAGGTCAGGTAAACAAGATGTTATCTAGATTCAGACCAAAGATTCCTTCGCTCCGCTTTGATGCTCTGGAAGTTCAACAAAAGCTTTGGTCTTGTCAGGTGACATGATGGATACAATAGCACCTTATTTTTGGTCATAGGGTTCCAAACCTTATCCTTTTTCATCGCATCAAGTGTTTCAGTCTTCTTGGCGACGACTTCATCCGGCAGATTGGCGGCCCATAGATCACCGGCAAACGCACGGAATTGGACGCGGCAACCTATGCGGTGAACCGGTAATTTACAGCAAGAAGAAATGAACACTTCCGTAGGTGAATCCATGAAAATAAGAGATATC